>JAEDMA010000075.1 GCA_016295005.1 Christensenellaceae bacterium | reverse complement strand
AGTCAGAACCGAAGAAGGATTCGTTCTGGATTTTTCGGGTAAACTGAACGGCAGGGGGGCGTACGTCTGTAACGACGAAAATTGCTTCAACAGACTTAAAAAACAAAAGGCGCTTAACAGGGCGTTTTCGGAAAACGTTTCCGAAACCGACTATAAGCGCGTCGAGGAGGCTTTTTTTGAATTCAAAAAGCAAGGCTGAAACGTTTATAGGGTTTTCCGTCCGCTCCGGCAAATATAAAATAGGTATGAACGCCGCTGCAACGTTAAAAAAAGCGTATCTCATTTTGCTTTGCAAGTCGATTAGCGAAAACTCTCTTAAAGACGCGATTAAACTCGCTAAAAGGTTTAATTGCAAAATTTTCAAAACGGTTAATAAGGATCTGGCGGATATGACTTTCCGCCCGAATTCCAAAATTATGGCGATTACCGATAAAACTCTCGCCAAATCTATTACGGATAACTCGGATAACGATCTTATCGAAGTCAATCAGGAGTATTTAAATGGCTGAAAACAAAGAAATGCGTAACGGCAACATCAGAAAGGCAAACGAATTATTGAACGACGGAAGTTTGTCCGCTTTATGCGCTCTTATTTCCGATACGGAAAAAAGCGCGTTTTTAATCAAAAACGCTTTTTCGGATAAACTTTCCGCTTTCGTTAAAGAACGCAAGGAAAAAGAAGAAGCGTTAAAAGCGGAAGCCGCCAAAACGGAAGAAGCGAGCAAGGAAACGGTGAAAGAAGAAGTTCCCGCGACGGGGACCCCTTTGCCCGAAGAAAAGAAACCGATGGCGGAAGCATCTTCCGGAAATTCCGATTCGGAATCCAAAACCGAAGAAGCGGAAACCGTAGAGACGGTGAAAAACAAAACCGCCGAAAAGGAAGAAGCGGAGGAGAAAAAAGCCGCCGAACCGAAAGCGGAAGAGAAAAAACAAACTTCTTCGGTTACCGAAAACAAGGAAGCGGTTAAAACAGAAACCGTCAACAAGCAAACCGCCGCTCCGGAGAAAAAAGAATTCGTCGTTACCGAAACCCCGAGACCTTCGTTTATCGTCAGAAGAGAAGGAAAAGAGAGCGTTCGCCCGACTCCGAAGAGAGAATATAAGCCCGAGTACCGTCAGGGGCAGAACGGTCAAAGACCTCCCTTTAACAGAAACGCTACCGGCGACGCAAGGGGAGAAAGACCCGCGTTCAACAAAAAACCGAGAGAAACGTACGTCGCCCCGCCGATAGTCGCGAGCGGAAACGACAAGAGAAATTTCGGCAAAAAGAAACAGTCTTCCGAAAAATCTTACGAAGAAAAACATACTCTTAACAAACGCGCTTTGATTAAAAATCAGATAAACGTAGACGATTTCGACGAAAACAAGACGGGTTACAGAAAATTCCGTCCCGTTAAAAAGGAAAAGAAAGCCGAAGTCAACACCGTTAAAATAGAAAAAGCGGTTATAAAGACCGAAATCATTCCCTTAAAAGTGTTAAGCGAAAAAATAGGTGTCACCGCAGCGGAAATCACCAAACGCCTTTTTAAAGAAGGCATTATGAAAACCATAAACGATTCTATCGACTTCGATACCGCGGCGTTCATCGCGGACGATCTCGGTATAGAACTCGAACTTAAACTTGAAAAGAGCGCGGAAGACGTGTTGTCCGAAAACTTCGACGAAACGGAAGATTCGGCAAATCTCGTTACCCGTCCGCCCGTAGTTACCGTTATGGGTCACGTCGACCACGGTAAAACTTCTATTTTAGACAGAATCAGAAAAACCAACGTCACACAAGGCGAAGCGGGGGGAATTACTCAACATATCGGCGCGTATCAGGTTACCGTCGGCGGTAAGGTTATAACCTTCCTCGACACTCCGGGGCACGCGGCGTTTACCGCTATGAGAGCGCGCGGCGCGCAGGCTACCGATATCGCGGTGTTGGTTGTCGCCGCCGACGACGGCATCATGCCGCAGACCATCGAAGCGATTAACCACGCCAAAGCAGCAAACGTTCCCATTATAGTCGCGGTAAACAAAATAGATAAACCCGAAGCCGATATCGAAAGAATCAAAACTCAACTGACAGACCACGGTCTTCTTCCCGAAGAGTGGGGCGGAGACGTCATCATCTGTCCCGTTTCCGCGAAAACCGGCGAAGGTATAGATAAACTTCTGGAAAACATCAATCTCGTTGCCGAAATGGCTGACCTTAAAGCAAATCCGGACAGAAAGGCGAAAGGCGTGGTTATCGAAGCCAAACTCGACCAGTCGAGAGGACCTGTCGCGACAATTCTCGTTCAGAACGGTACTTTGAAAGTTTCCGACAGCGTTATAGTCGGCACGGTTACCGGTAAAATCCGCGCGATGTCCGACGACAAGGGCAGAAAAGTTTCTTCCGCGGGTCCGTCCGCTCCCGTTTCCATTATGGGGCTTGACGAAGTCCCCGAAGCCGGCGATATTTTATATGCCGTTGAACAGGAAAAACTTACAAAACTCGTCGCCGAAGAAAGAAAGAATAAAGAAAGAGAAAAACTTATAAAAGATTCGCAGAAAGTTTCTTTAGACGACGTATTCAACAGAATAGCCGAAGGCGAAATTAAAGGTCTTAACATTATCGTTAAAGCCGACGTTCAGGGTTCCGTCGAAGCGGTTAAGCAATCGCTCGAAAAACTTTCCAACGACGAAGTTAAAGTCAACGTTATTCACGCCGCGGCAGGCGCGATTAAAGAATCGGATATTATGCTTGCCGAATCTTCCAACGCAATCATTATAGGGTTTAACGTACGCCCCGATTCCAACGCGAAACAGATCGCCGAAAAGAGCGGCGTAGACATCAAACTTTACAGAGTTATATACGAAGCGATAGAAGACGTGCAAAAAGCGCTTAAAGGTATGCTCGCTCCTAAATTCAAGGAAGTATATCTCGGAAAAGCCGAAGTCAGAGAAGTATTCAAAATCAGCGGCGTAGGTCAGGTTGCGGGTTGCTACGTTACCGAAGGTAAGATTTTAAGATCCGGCAAACTCCGTATTTACCGCGACGACGTTATGATTTGCGAAGGCAACGTATTACAACTCAAACGCTTTAAAGACGACGTTAAAGAAGTGTCGCAAGGGTACGAGTGCGGTATTTCTATCGAAAAATTCAACGACATTAAAGTCGGCGACTTTATCGAAAGTTACCAGATAGAAGAGGAAAACGCTTAATATGGACGGAAAAGTAAGCAGAACGGATAAACTTAACGCGGAATTTCAGAAGGAAATTTACGATATTATTTACAGAAAACTTAAAAATCCTTTGGTTACCGAAATGTTCAGCATTACCAAGGTGGACACGAGCAAAGACCTTAAAAACGCAAGGGTGTACGTAAGCGTGTATTCCAAAGACGAACGGAAAAAGAAAGCAACTTTCGACGCCATTGCCTGCGATTCCAAAAGAATCAGGTACGAACTCGCCCATTCGGTTAAGTTAAGAACCGTTCCCGAACTCCGTTTTTACCCCGACGATTCTATGGAATACGGCGACAAAATGGACGCCCTTTTCCGTAAAATCAACGGCGAAGTTTAAGGTGAAAATATGCTTGACGCAAAACAGATTTCAGACAGATTAAAGAGAGAGAATTCAATCGCTCTCTTTTGTCATATAAGACCGGACGGCGACACTTTGGGTTCCGCTCTCGCCCTTAAAAAGGCGCTTGTGAAAGCGGGCGTAAAAGCCGAAGTGTTCTGCGACGACGTTATTCCCGGAAAGTTCCTGTTTAACCCGGCTTTCGCCGAAGTTAAAAACTGCGACCCCGAAGGGTTTTCCGCTTGCGCGGCAATTGACTGCGCCGACGTAACGAGGCTCGGAAGATTTTCCGAACTGTTTTCGGGCGGAAAAAACACCTATAATATCGACCACCACGTTTCAAACAACCGTTACGCCGAATATAATTTTGTTTTGGACAGCGCGGCAAACTGCGAAAACGTTTTTAACGTAATTAAAGGGTTAAACGTTGAAATCGACAGCGAAATCGCTAACCTTTTAGCGACGGGTATTATCACCGATACGGGCGGTTTTCAACACAAAAACGTCACCGCGGATACCTTGGTTATCGCAAGCGAACTGGTTAAAAGAGGCGCGGACTTAAACAATATTACTTATAACGTATTTAAAAAACAGAGAAAGGAAAGGGCGAAACTTTTCGGTAAAGTTATGTCTTCCATCCGGTATTTCGCCGGCGGCAGGCTTGCCGTCGCTACCGTTTTATACGACGATTTTTTGTCTACCGGCGCGTTCAAAGACGAAACGGAAGGGTTTATCGATTTCGTTATGGGTATCGACTGCGTGGAAGTGGGTGTTTGCGTTATGGAAACGGAAAGAAACAAATTTAAATGCAGTTTCCGTTCCAAAGGAACCGACGTCAACGAAATCGCTTCGGTTTTCGGCGGCGGCGGTCACGTTCTCGCAAGCGGTTGTCAGATTAACGGCGACTACGAAGAAGTCGTGGACAAGTTGAGATACGCCGTTGTTTCTCATTTACCCGAATAATTTTTACCCTTATTTTTTATGAAAGGATTTATCAACGTTATTAAACCCGAAGGACTTAATTCCACAAAAGTCGTAAACGGCGTTAAAAAAAAGTTCGGAGTCCCGTGCGGTCATATGGGCACGTTAGACCCTATGGCGTCGGGCGTTCTCCCCGTGGGGATAGCTAAAACGTCGAGATTGTTCGATTATTTACTTAAAAAAGACAAAACGTATATAGCGGAATTTCGGTTCGGCGTAACGTCCGATACTCTCGATATAACGGGTAAGACGTTCGAAAAAACAGACGCTATCCCGACGGAACAAACCGTAAGAGAAAATCTCGGGTTTTTCGTAGGAGATATCAGTCAGATTCCGCCGAAGTATTCGGCTAAAAACGTGGACGGCAAAAAGGGTTACGCTCTCGCGAGAAAGGGGGTGGAATTCGAACTTGCGCCGTCAAAAGTTACTATAAACAAATTCGATATAACGGAAAAGATTTCCGATACCGATTATCGGTTTATTATAGAATGCAAAGGCGGAACGTACATTCGTTCCCTTGCGAGAGATCTTGGCAAAAACTGCGGTTCGCTCGCTTTGATGACCAAACTCGAAAGAATAAAAAGCGGCGCGTTTAGTTTAGAAAACGGCGTTCTTTTTGACGAGTTTATGGATTCGGACAACCCCGAAAAATATATTCTGCCTGCCGATATGGCGGTGGATTTCCCGAAAATTTCCCTTTCCTCCGAAAAAGCCGCGAGAATTTTGAACGGATTGTTCGACGATTACGGATATCCCGACGGCTTTTACAGAGTGTATTGCGAAGACGATTTCTGGGGAATAGGCGTAAGCGAAAACGGAATCTTAAAAATAAAATCTTACGTCAGATAGACGGTGTTTTTAAAAAGCAGACCGAAAAAGGCGGAGTTATGGCGGAAAAAACAGAAGCGGTTATCGCGCTCGGCGAATTCTCCTGCGCGCACATAGGGCATAAAGCGGTTATTTCGGCGGCGGCGAAACTCGCCGACGAACTTTGCGCGTTGCCCGTCGCGTTCGCTTTCGGAGAAGGGCTTTCGGAAGCGCTCGGAAAACCGCGCGTTCCCGCAATTTTCGGCGAAGCCGAAAGAGAAGAACTTTTACTGAAAGCGGGGGCGAAAAAAGTGGTTTTCGCGCCGACGACGAAAGAGTTTTTATCTCTCGGCAAAATTGAGTTTTTAGAATATTTAGACACGCTTTTTTCCGTTAAAGGGTACGTTTTCGGGGAAGATTACGCTTTCGGGAGAAAAGGCGAAGGTAACGCGGATTTTTTATGCGATTACGCTGCGCGCAACGGAAAAATCGCGATTAAAGTTCCGCTTATAAAAACGGAAGGTGAAAAAGTTTCTTCCACGGAGATAAGGAGGCTTTTATCGGAAGGGCTGGTTGATAAAGCGGCGAGGCTTCTCGGCGAAAGTTATTTTATAAAAGGCGTGGTGGAAAAAGGACGGGAAGAGGGAAGAAAAATAGGGTTTCCCACGGCAAATCTTTATTTTGACGACCTTGCCGTAAAAGAAGGCGTTTACTACGGGCGGACGAAAGTTTTCGGCAAAGAATATCTTTCCATTATAAATTACGGTAACTGCCCGACGTTTTCTTTGGAAAAAAAACTCGTCGAAGTAAATATTTTTGATTTTTCCCAAGATATTTACGGCGAAACGATTACCGTATTTTTCGATGGATATTTAAGAGATATAAAAAAATTCGACTCCGTAAACGAACTTACGGAAAGACTTGAAGAGGACACGAAAATAACCCGATCGAAAGCCGATAAAAAGAGGTGAAATTTTCGGGGAAGCGGCTCCCGAATCGTTTTTCTTCCCGTCGGATTTTATCCGAACGGGCGGAGAATTTTTATAAGAAGTAAAAAGTTTTGTCTTTCGCCAAAACTTTTAAAACCCTGGCGAGTTTTAGCAAAAACTTGCGTTTTTGCGCTTCTCGTTTGAAATACTGCGAAGCCCCAAAACCTTACAAGCAAGTTTTATCGCTTGTGTCTTAAACTATAAGGAATACTTTTGCGTTGCGGCAAAATTCTTAAAATGCAAGCATTTTTTCAAAAAACTTGCGTTTTGCATTTCTTAGTTTGAAAAAACATCAGTTTTGCTTGAAAATGCGCTTCGCGCGCTTTCAGATAAAACTTTCGATATTATAAACTATAAGAAGCAAAGTTTTTGTCTTTCGCCAAAACTTTTAAAACCCTGACGGGTTTTCGCAAAAACTTGCGTTTTTGCGCTTCTCGTTTGAAAAAACATCAGTTTTGCTTGAAAATGCGCTTCG
>JAEDMA010000074.1 GCA_016295005.1 Christensenellaceae bacterium | reverse complement strand
AATAGTTGTCGGGATTAACTTTGTCTACGTACACGGTGATCTGATCGCCGATGGTGTAGTTGTATCCGCGTGAAGAAAGAAATTTTTGAACGAAGGTTTTGCCGAAGTCGTCCGAACAAGTTATGGTTACGGGGTTCTTTTCTAAAACTCTTACGTTGTTTTGTACCGTTACGCCGACTATTTTTGCGTAAGATTTGTACCCGTCTTTTTTTAAGGCTTTAAATTTTGCCGAGGTTTTCGCCCTTATGACAATGATTACTACGGAACCGCTTACGAAAGATATGCCGACAAGGAAACAGATAATCGTAGGAAGAAAAGTAAATTTTGCGTAGAAAAAGTTATTCGGGTCGGCGATTTTATATCTTATCGGAACAATCTGACCGACTTTCATCCCCGCAACGTAAGTATCTAAGTTGCCGGAATATACTACGCCGTCTATCGTGAAACTAACTTTAACGTAAACGGAATCGTCCTCGCCCGAAGAATGGGAAATGTAGACAATTTCGGCGTCGGCGGAGGCGGTGCCCGTTTTAGAATCGATACCGCGTATCAGCGAAAAAACGCCTACAGCAAGGAAAAGTATTCCGAACACAAGGAATACGAGGTGAATTTTACTTTTTTTCATAAACGATTGCCCCGAACACTTTGTAAACTTATTTATATTTGAATTATACATAAAATCCAGGTATAAATCAAACGAAAAGCAAAAAAAGATTAAAAGACTTTGCCGTAATAAAATTGACGATTGAATTTTACTGTGATAAAATCGTAGAAGAAAAAAACCGAAAAGAGAAACGAAATGGACGAAAGGTTTAATAGAACCGGGTACCTGCTGGGTGAAGAAGGTCTGAAAAAACTTAATAATTCCAGGGTAATAGTGTTCGGATTAGGCGGCGTCGGCGGTTACGCCGTCGAAGCGCTCGCGCGGGCGGGCGTCGGGGAAATAGGTCTTGTCGATAACGACGTGGTTTCCGTTACCAACATAAACAGGCAGATTATCGCAACCGAAGATACCGTAGGAAAGGCTAAAACGGAACTTTTTGCCGGTCGAGTAAAGAAAATCAATCCGACGTGTAAAGTAAATGAATATAATATGTTTTATCTGCCCGAAACGGCGGATAAAATAGACCTTTCTTATTACGATTACGTCGTTGACGCGATAGATACCGTTTCGGCGAAAATCGCTCTGGTGGAAAATTCGTTTAAAGCGGGCGTAAAAATAATCAGTTCTATGGGAACGGGAAACAAACTCGACCCCACAGCTTTTAAAGTGGCGGATATAAGCGAAACCAAAGTCTGTCCGCTTGCGAAAGTAATAAGGCGTGAATTGAAAAAACGCGGAATAAAGGGGCTTAAAACGGTGTATTCGGAAGAAGAACCCGTAATTTCGTGCATAGGAGAAACGGAAAACAAAAAGCGGATACCGGCAAGTATTTCGTTCGTGCCGCCCGTATGCGGAATGATTATGGCGGGCGAAGTGATAAAGGATATAGCGGGAATAAATGACGATAAAAAATAAAGAAAATCTCACGCCATGCGAAAGAGCGGAAGAGAGCATAAGAAAAAAATTTCATAAAAGTATTTTTACCCCGTTCGCAAAGGGGATAAAGCAGTACGAATTGCTTAAAGAAGGGGATAAGGTTGCGGTATGTATATCGGGCGGAAAGGACTCTTTTTTAATGGCAAAACTTTTTCAGGAACTTCAAAGGCATCACAGATTCCCGTTCGAACTCGTTTTTCTGGTAATGAACCCGGGGTATAACGAGGAAAACGCGGAACTTATAAGATTTAACGCCGAAAAACTCGGCATATCGATTACCGTTTTTCAATCGGAGATTTTCGAAAACGTGGTTAATATAGAAAAATCGCCCTGTTATATATGCGCCCGTATGAGAAGGGGATACCTGTATTCGAAAGCCAAAGAACTGGGGTGTAATAAAATAGCGCTCGGTCATCATTATAACGACGTAAACGAAACCATACTTATGGGTATGCTTTACGGCGGTCAGATACAGACTATGATGCCGAAAGTAAGAAGCGCTAACTTCGAAGGCATGGAACTTATAAGACCCATGTATCTCGTTCACGAAGAAGATATTATCGCTTGGAGAGATTATAACGAACTGCGGTTTTTACAATGCGCGTGCAAGTTTACCGAGATGACGGCGAAAGAAACTAATAGCGAAGAGATGACGTCTAAACGCAAGAAAATGAAAGAACTTATAAAAAAATTAAAAGAAGAAGATTTCGAAACAGAACAAAATATTTTCAAAAGCGTGGAAAACGTAAACCTTTCCACCGTGATAGGGTATAAAGATAAAAAAGGCGAAAGGCACTACTTTACCGAAGATTATTAAATTTTTACGCAAAAGAAAAGTAAAGCCGTGTTTGACAAAAATTCAAAAATATAGCAAGACGCCTCGGGAAAAAATCCCGAAGCGTCTTTTTGATATATAAAATTTCCTATTATTTTATTTTTTTATAAGTGAACCATAATATAACGAGAACCTGCAAAGGGATTCCGATAAGCCATAAAAGCCAGAGCGACGGCGGCGGCGAAGCAAGCGTGTTTAATAAAACTATATAAAGCGTCGCGATAACCGACCACACAAGCCCTGAAGTTATAAACATATTCGTTAAGGTTTTACCCCATACGGAAGTTAAAACCAGAAGAATAATCATCGTAACGGGAACCGCAATCACGAAAGAAAGCCAGGTTTTCGTTGCGGTAGGGATTAAAAGTTGAATAAAGGCAAAACAAAGGGTAGCGATAAGCCAGGCAAGACCCGTCGAAAGTCCGCAGATAAGGAAACGTTTTACGGGGATGTTGTATTTGGCTTTCACCTTTTCCGAGTGTTCGGTTAAAAGATAATCGACCGTGACGCCGAAAAAGTCCGCTATCTGTTTCGTGACCTCTAAATCGGGCAAAGATTCGCCTCTTTCCCATTTGGAAACGGCCTTATCCGAATAATTTATTTTTTCAGCAAACTCCGCCTGCGTTAAATTGCCGGTTTTTCGAAGAGTTGCAAAATTTTTCGAAAAAATTTCCTTAATATCCATACAAGTATTATAATAGCACGTTTTTGCCTTAAAATCAAGCTATTTTCAACGAATTCTACCGTGAGTAGAGTGAGAAACGTAAATTCTATTTTTCCGATACGCGATTATAGAGAGAAAAAAGCAATAAGTAGTTTGATAAATAGTCGCAATTTAAATAAAATAAAGAAAAACAAACAAGCGTTTAGCGACGGAGGTATGTATCTATGAAAATAGCGGTTTCCGCAGAAAGCACCGTAGACTTAACGAAAGAATTATTGAAAGAATTTAAAATAACGACCGTTCCTTTTCATATTTTACTCGGTGACGAAACGAAACTCGACGGAGAAGTAACTCCGACGGAAATAATCGAATACGTCAACGCTCACAAGGTGTTGCCCAAAACTTCGGCGGTAAACGAATACCAGTTCGAAGAATATTTTACAGAACTATTAAAAACCAACGATTACGTAATACATTTTTCTCTTTCTTCGGAAATGAGCAGCGCGTATAACAACGCGGTAAAAGTTGCCGAAAAACTCGGCAAGGTTTACGTTATAGATTCCCGTTCTTTATCTACGGGCATAGCGTTGCAGTGTATGTACGCGAGAAAACTTGCCGACGCCGGCAAAGACGCGGAAACCATAGTCGAAGAATGTAAAAAAAGAATACCTTACGTTCAGGCGAGTTTCGCGCTTAAACGGGTAGACTATCTTTACAAAGGCGGAAGATGCAGCAGCCTCGTTTATCTCGGAGCCAACCTTTTAAGAATACGTCCCGAGATAATCGTAGAGGACGGAAAAATGAAATCCGGCAACAAATACAGGGGTAACTTCGACAGAGTAGTGGAGTGTTATTGTAAAGACGTTCTCGAAAGATTCGATACTCCCGATTTAGAAGAAGCTTTCGTAACATACACCACCGCAGACGACGCGACGGTAGAAATCGCCGTGAACGCGTTAAAGGAAGCGGGATTTAAGAACATTCACATTACCCACGCGGGCGGCACGATAACCAGCCACTGCGGGGAAAACTGTCTCGGTATTCTGTATATCAACGACGGCGGCAAAAAAACAGGCGACTGATAAAGACTATAGAAAATCTCTTATAATAATTCAAGAACCGCTTTCGAAAAATCGGAAGCGGTTCTTGTTATAATGAAAAATATCGTGAAAAAGTAAAAATTATCCCCGCCGATTTCGGGTTTATCGAAATCGGCGAGGCGTTTTCTTTTAAAAGCAAAAACCCTCGAAAGCCACGGGCATTCCAAGGATTTTCCTAATGGAGCTGATAACCGGAATTGAACCGGTGACCTCGTCCTTACCAAGGACGCGCTCTACCATCTGAGCCATATCAGCGTTTACTGAAAAGCCTATTTATTATAGTAAATAATTTTTTTTTTGTCAATCATAAAAAGCCATAATTTTAATTTTTTTTACATTCTTTTCAAACGGCATAAAAATTCCCGCGTCGGAATAAGTATTTATAGGCGAAAAAAAGCGTACGGTTTACGCCAAAAACAGTACCGATAACGTCTTTTTCGACAAAATGCGACACGGAGAGAAAGATATAATGAAATTAGTCGTTTTAAGGAAAAAGTTTTTTGCAACTATCGCCGTCGCGGTATTCGCGGCGATTGCGGTTTGCTGCGTCGTTCCCGCGACCGTTCAGGCGTTCGGTAAAAACGGAAGAAAGTTGCCGATTTACCGCGTGGAAACGGAAGAAAAGAAAATCGCTATTTCTTTCGATTGCGCCTGGGGCGTAGATTATACCGACAAACTTCTTTCGATAATGAAAGAAAACGACGTGGTATGCACCTTTTTCACGGTGGAATTCTGGACGAAAAAATATCCCGAATACGTTAAAAAGATAGACGATGCGGGGCACGATATAGGAACGCACTCGGCGACGCACCCGTATATGTCCAAACTAAACAAGGAAACAATTATAAAAGAACTTGAAACGTCGTCTGCCGCGATAACCGCGATAACGGGTAAAAAGGTGGAAGTTTTCAGACCGCCTTACGGGGATTATAACAATCTTCTTATAGAAACGGCGTACGAAAAAGGGCTTTATCCCATACAGTGGGACGTAGACAGTTTAGACTGGAAAAACTTGTCTGCAAAAGAGATAGAGTCGAGAGTTTTAGGAAAGATAAAAAACGGTTCAATAGTGCTGTTTCACAATAACGGACTACATACCGCAGAAGCCTTGCCCGCGATTATAAAAGGGGCGAAGGAGAAAGGATACGAGTTTGTAAAAATAAGCGATTTGATTTACCGCGAAAACTTTTCTATGGCGGCGGACGGATCGCAAATAAAAAACAATTAGAAATTCATTGGAGGAAAAAATGAACGGACTGACGGAAAAAAACAACAAAGTGTATATCAGCGGCGAAATCGTTTCGGAAGCGGAGTTTTCGCACGAAGTGTACGGAGAAGGCTTTTACGAGATGAAAGTTCTCGTAAAAAGATTATCGGGGCAAGCGGATATTTTGCCCGTGACCGTTTCCGAAAGGCTTATTTCGGATAACAGACTGGAAATCGGGAAAACGATTAACGCCATGGGGCAGTTCCGCAGTTACAATAAACTTGTAAACGGCAAAAGCAAACTTATGCTTACCGTTTTCGTAAGGGAACTGTACGATACCATGCCCGTAACGAATACCAACGGCATAGTTTTATCGGGTTACGTGTGCAAACCGCCCGTTTACAGAACGACGCCTTTTAACAGAGAAATCGCCGATATACTGCTTGCGGTAAACAGATCTTACAATAAATCCGACTATATTCCGTGTATAGCCTGGGGCAGAAACGCAAGGTTTGCGAAAAATCTCGCCGTGGGCGACAGAATTTTAGTGTGCGGAAGAATTCAGAGCAGAGAATATCAGAAAAGAACGGGCGACGACGATATTAAGATAATGACCGCTTACGAAGTTTCGATAAGCAAACTCACTTCCTGCGATAAAGACGAAGAAATAGACGTGGACGCGGAATTTTCGTTCACGAGCGCTTTACCTTTCGAACAAAGGGAATATACGGGGCAATAACTCGAAAACCAAAACTTTAAGACCGACCGGTAAGGTCGGTTTTTTAATTTTAAACGGGTAAAAGTCAATAAAAAATAAAAAGTTACGAAAAAACCTTGTAAAAACCCAAAAGAAAATGGTATACTAAAATAGTATTTTTATAAATAAAAGGTGGCTTATGAAAAGAACGCAGTTAAAAAAGATTTTTTCCGATTACGAAAAACTCGGCGGCGCCGAAGTAACGGTTTGCGGCTGGGCGAAAACCATTAGGGATTCCAAAACGTTTGGTTTTATTGAACTTAACGACGGGTCTTACTTTAAGAATTGTCAGATAGTTTTCGAAAGAAACAAAGTGGAAAATTACGACGAAGCAGCAAAGCAAAACGTCGGCGCGTGCATAAAAGTTACGGGCAAAGTAATCGTTACGCCCGAAAATAAACAACCGTTCGAAATCAATGCGGATAAAATCGAAGTGTTGGGGGTTTCTTCTCCCGATTATCCGTTGCAGAAAAAAAGACACACTCTCGAATTTTTGAGAACCATTCCGCACCTTCGTCCGAGAACCAACACTTTTAACGCGGTTTTTAAGATAAGAAGCGAAGCGGCTTACGCGATACATAAATTCTTTAACGAAAGGGGATTCGTTTACGTTCATACTCCCATCATCACGGGAAGCGACTGCGAAGGCGCAGGCGCAATGTTTCAGGCGACTACTTTAGACCTTAACAACGTACCCAAGGAAAACGGCGAAGTCGATTATAAACAGGACTTCTTCGGT
>JAEDMA010000073.1 GCA_016295005.1 Christensenellaceae bacterium | reverse complement strand
AGACTGTACTACGATAAAGAAAGTTGGTACATAGATTTTTACAGGTTAAGTCCCGACGTGGAAATCATAAAAGTGCCGTCCATAACCGAATTTTTAGAAAACGCCGACAGCGACCTGTTAAAATGCACCGCCGTCGGAAACAAAGAATCGGTGGGACCGCTTACCAAAAAATATAACGAAAAATACAAGGGGAAGTTAATCTTCAACAACGGCAACGAAACGCTTATAGAAGTTATAAATCCCGAGTGCAGCAAAGGTGAAAGCGTAAAGCGGGCGGCGGCTTATTACGGCGTGCCGCTCGAAAAAGTAATCACGGTAGGCGATTCCACCAACGACATAGAACTGCTTAAAGGTCCGTGGCGCGGAGTCGCCGTAGGCAACGCTTCCGAAGAACTTAAAAAAGTCGCCGACGAAATAACCGTTCCGTTCAAAGAAAACCCCGTGCTTGCATTGTTAAAAAAATACTGTTTATGATTATCGGAGAATACTTATGGAAGAACTTGATTTATTAAATACAGAGGGAAGGGAATTTCCTTTAATCGCTTTGCGCGGAAAGGTGTTGCTTCCCAAAACCCTGCTTAACTTCGACGTGGGCAGACCCATGTCGGTAACTGCGGCGCATAAAGCGCTCGACGGAGATTCTTTAGTCGTCATATCTTCGCAGAAAAGTTCCGTTATCGATAACCCTAAGGTTAAAGATATTTATTACGTGGGCGTTCTGGCGAAAATAAAACACGTCATAAAGAATTCCGAAAATAACCTTAAATTGTCCGTTCAGGCGCTCGAAAGGGTAAAAATATGCGAATTTACTTCGGATAGGGGTTGTTTTACGGTAAAAGTCGAATACGCGCCTTATACCTGCTCTGCGGACGAAACCACCGTCGAAGCCCATTACAGAGTGGCAAAGAACAGTTTTTACGAATACTCTCTGTTCGACGGCAGAATTACCAAAGAAGTGGTAAACGCTCTGTCCGATATGGCAAACCCCGACGATTTTATAGATAACGCGTTGTCGGTTATTCCGTTTAAGGAAAACGCCATTCAGTCGGTACTCGAAATCGACGACACCGTTTTAAGGCTCGGCGCGTTCTCTTCTCTTTTGCAGAAAGAACTTGAAATAGCCAAGATAGAGAAAAACGTGGCTAATTCCGTCAGAAGCAGTATAGATAAAAGCCAGAAAGAGTTTTATCTTCGCGAGCAGATTAAAGCCATTCACGCGGAACTCGGCGACAACGAAGACGACGGCGAAACTCTCTTAAAGAAAATCAAAAACAAGAAGTTCCCTAAAGAGATAGAAGAAAAGGCGTTAAAGGAAGTCGCAAGGCTCGATAAAATAAATCCCGCATCGCCCGATTATTCGATAATTCTTAACTATCTCGACTGGCTTACCGAACTTCCGTTCAACGAAAAAACGGTAGATAACCCCGATATATTAAAAGCGAAAGAAATTCTCGACGGCGACCACTTCGGATTAGAAAAGGTAAAAGAGAGAATACTCGAGTATATCGCGGTGCTTCATCTTACCAAAAAGGTTAAAGGACCTATTCTCTGCTTCGTAGGGCCTCCGGGGGTAGGTAAAACTTCGGTGGCGTCGTCGATAGCGAGAGCGCTCGGCAGAAAATTCGTAAGAATGAGTCTTGGCGGACTTAAAGACGAAGCGGAAATCAGGGGGCATAGAAGAACTTACGTCGGCGCGATGCCGGGGCGTATCATTTACGGCATTAAAAACGCGGGGGTAAGCAATCCCGTTTTCTTACTCGACGAAATAGATAAATTATCGTCCGATATTCACGGAGATCCCGCGAGCGCTCTTTTAGAAGTTCTTGACCCCGAACAGAACGTTTCTTTCCGCGACAGATATATGGAAGTGCCGTACGACCTTTCCGACGTGATTTTCATCACCACCGCAAACAGTATGGACACTATTCCGTATCCGCTTTTAGACAGAATGGAAATCATAGAACTCGGCGGATACACCAACGAAGAAAAGAGAGAAATAGCGAAAAGATACCTTATACCGAAGGCTATAAAAAACAACGGTTTAACAGATAAAAAGATAGAGATAACCGATGGCGGCATAGATAAAATAATAAAATGCTATACGCTCGAAGCGGGCGTGAGAAATCTCGAAAGAGAGATTAACGCAGTCGTTAGAAAAGCCGCCGTCGCCGTTGCGGAAAATCCTAAGACCAGAAAGAAAACGGTTACCGAAAACAACCTTTCCGATTATCTCGGAAGAGAAAAGAGAATTGCCGATTCGGTAATGGAAAAATCGGAAATCGGCGCGGCTACGGGACTTGCCTGGACGAGTTTCGGCGGCACGACCTTAACGATAGAAGTAGGGCTTATCGGCGGCAAAGGGGATATAATACTGACGGGCAAACTCGGCGACGTTATGAAAGAGTCTGCCAGGGCGGCGGTAACGTATATAAAAGCGCACGCGGTGAAATACGGAATAGACCCGAAACGGTTTGAAAATACCGATATTCATATTCACGTTCCCGAAGGCGCGACGCCCAAAGACGGACCGAGCGCGGGCATTACCATGGCGACGGCTATTTTATCGGCGTTTGCCGAAAAACCCGTTAAAAACACGGTGGCTATGACGGGCGAAATCACCCTTCGCGGCAAAGTGTTGCCGATAGGTGGGCTAAAAGAAAAATCGCTCGCGGCATATAGGCTCGGCATTAAAAACGTGATAATTCCGAAGGACAACGAAAAAGATACGGAAGATATTCCCGAAGAAATACGAAAGGAGATAAATTTTATTCCCGTTTCGGACGTGAACGAAGTGTTTGAAAAGGCGATAGAATTTTAATAAAACGAAATGGTTATTAAACAGGCGAAATTCATAACTTCTGTGGCGGACGGCAAGAACTTTTATTTTACCGAAAAGCCGATAATCGCGGTTTCGGGCAAAAGTAACGTGGGTAAAAGTTCTCTTATAAATATGCTTGCCAACAATTCGAAACTTGCGAGAACTTCCGTTACTCCGGGCAGAACAAGACTTATAAATTACTTCGATTTCGGCGAGTTCGTGCTGGCGGATTTGCCGGGATACGGGTTCGCGAAGGTCAGCAAAGAAGAAAAAAAGAAGTGGGGAGAACTGCTCGAAACGTTTTTGACCACGCAAAAAATAAGGTTGCTTATCTCGCTCGTCGATATACGGCACGAACCCACCGAAGACGATAAACTGATGATAAATTATCTGAACTTTTATCGTATTCCGTTCGTCGTCGTGGCGACGAAAGCGGATAAACTCGGTAAAACGAGAATTAAGCCGTCTGTATCTTCCATAGCGACGGCGTTGAAACTCGGGGTCGGCAACATTACGGCGACGAGCGCGGAAACGGGATACGGGAAAGACGACGTTTTACGCCTTATAGAAGAAGCAATTTCGCAAAATAATTGATTTTTCTATTGAAAAAATATAAAACATGTGATAAAATTGTTAAGATTATGATATAAAAGGGGACGAAATGAAAAAAATAATTGCGTTAATGCTCGCGCTTTTTTGCGTGACCGCGCTCTTTTTCGGCGGTTGCGGAGAAAACGAACAGACCGAATGTACCGTGCGGTTTTGTCAAACGGGGTACGAAACGATAATAAGAAAGGTTAAAAAAGGAGAAGCCCTTACGGATATTCCCGAACCTAAACAGGTAGAAGGCAAGGAAATAATCTGGAATTATACCGATTTTTCCTGCATAACTACCGATTTAACTGTTACCGCTATCGAAAAAACCAACTACTGCAAAGTAACGTTTAAGCAAGAAGGTCAGCCGGACGTCGTAAAAATGGTAAAAAGGGGCGAATCTCTCACCGATATTCCCGAACCCAAAGAGGTTGACGGCAAGGAAATGGTTTGGGATTGCACCGACTTTTCCAAAATAACCGCCGATTTAATCGTTACGGCAGTGGTTTGCAGAACGTTCACTATAACGCTGAAAACGGGTTATACCGAAGAAAAAGTCCCTATGGAAACAACTACCATAAAAGTCGTTTACGGCAAGGAATTTACTCTTCCCGTACCTAAATACGTAGAAGACAGTCCCAGCGTAAGTCACGAATTCGACTGCTGGAAGATAGAAGGAACGAACCAGAAAGTTACGGACGGTATATACACGTTCGAACAGGATCTGGTTTTAGTCGCTTTGTGGGAAATATGGACGGGACCCTATTAATAAAATGGTAAAGTTAGCGATTATTTTCAGCGACGGCACGGAAGAAATAGAAGCCGTCACCGTAATAGACGGGTTGAGAAGAGCCGGCGCCGTTTGCGATATAGTTTCGGAAAGGGGCGAATATCTTACCGGTTCGCACGGTATAGTAATAAAATCGGATAAGGCGCTTGAAGATTTTTCCGTTTCCGATTACGACGGAATAATTATCCCGGGCGGAATGCCCGGCGCAAGCAATATATCCGCGAACGAAAAAGCAATAGACGAAATAAAAAAAGCGGCGAACAGCGGTAAACTCGTTGCGAGTATCTGCGCTTCGCCCGCGGTCGTTCTGGCAAAACACGGGATATGCAAGGGGAAAAGGGTGACTTGTTTCCCTGCGGAAAGTTTTATAGAAACGTTAAAAACCGTTGCCGTTTACACGGGGAACGACGTGGAAAAAGACGGTAACTTTATCACCGCGAACGGTCCGCTTTCGGCAACGAAATTCGCAATCGCCATAGCAGACTATTTCGGTCTTAAAATAAACTTTTAATTTATAAACGAAAAGCGTATCGCTCGTTTTAGGGGCAATACGCTTTTTCTTTTTTTATTTATCAGAGGGATTCCATAAGGGAAGTCCATTCTTCCATTAAGGGGGAAAGTTTTTCGTCTGCCGCGGCGATTTTTTTCGTAATCTCCGAATACTTTTCGTAATCGGAATAATACGAAGAATCGGAATCCATAAGTTTTTGAATTTCGTCTTTTTCCTTTTCTATAACGGCGATTTTTTCTTCCAGAACGGAAATTCTGTGTAGTTTTTTGGTTCTTTCTTTTTCCGAAGAAACGGGCTTTTCCTTTTTCTCGACGGGTTGCTTTACCGATTGAACGGTAACTTCTTCTTCGTCGGGGCGTAAGGTTTCGTATTCGGAATAACCGCAGTCGTAAAGGTTAAGTTTTCCGTTTTCGAACACCGCGAGTCTGTCGCAGACCTTGTCTATAAAATATCTGTCGTGCGAAACGGTTATAACAGTTCCCGTATACGCCGCGAGCATTTTTTCCAGACTGTCCTTGCCGATAATATCCATATGGTTGGTCGGTTCGTCTAATATTAAAACGTTAGGTTTTTTCTTGAAAATTTTGCATAGCGCAAGTCTGACTTTTTCACCGCCCGAAAGGTCGCCCACTCGTTTAAACACGTCTTCGCCCGAAAACAAAAACGCGCCTAAACAATTTCTTACTTCTCCGTCGGAAAGGGCGGGAAAGTCGTTATGGAAATCGTCGAACACGGTAAGCGGCGAAAAGTTCTGGGTAAGCGTCTGGTCAAAGTAACCGATTTCCGCCCGCAACCCGTATTTTACTTCGCCCGAGATAGGGGGAAGTATTTTCATAATCGTCTTTATAAGGGTCGATTTGCCGCAACCGTTTCTGCCGATAATCCCGAGTTTCTGCCCGCGCTTTACTATCGTGTTTATATGACCTAAAGGGTTATCGTAACCGAAAGAAACTTCTTCTAAAACGAGCGTTTTTTCCACCGATTCTTTTTCGGGGATAAAGGACGCTTTAAAAGTGGATTCGTCGAAGCCTACGGGCGCGTCGGTACTGCCGATTCTTTCTATTTGTTTAAGTTTTGCCTGCGCCATTTTGGCTTTATTCGCTTTGTAACGGAACCTTTCTACCAGCGCGGAAAGGCGTTCGACTTCCTTTTTACGGATAAGGCTATCTTTAAGCGCTTTGTCGTAATCGGCTCTCTTCTGACGCATAAAAGCCGAGTAATTGCCTTGGTATTTCTTCGTTTCGCCGTATTCTATCTCGTAAACGGTTTTTACCGTTTTATCTAAAAACATACGGTCGTGAGATACCACTACGAAGGCTTTTTTGTAGTTCGCAAGATATTTTTCCAGCCACTCTATCGCTTCTAAATCGAGATGGTTTGTCGGTTCGTCTAAAAGCAGTACGTCGGGTTTGGAAAGCAAAAGTTTTAAAAGAGATATTTTGGTGCGTTGTCCGCCCGAAAACTCTTTTAACGGCTTACTTAAATCGGACTCGGTAAAACCGAATTTTTTCGCGCCGACTCTGTATTCTTTTTTGTATGCGTACCCGTTTTCTCTTTCGAATTCTTCGGACAGGGAAGAATAAAGTTTAACGGCTTTTTCGCTTCCGTCCGCTTCCAACTTTTTTAAAGCCGCTTCCATTCTCGCTTCTATATCGATAACGTGGGAATACGCCGATAAAAGTTCGTCTTCCAGAGTTTTATAGTCGTCGGTTTCGAAGGTCTGTTTTAGGTAACCGATAACGGGATTTCCGCTTTTGGAAAAAACAAAAGGAGAATCGCCGTCGCCCGTCTCCGGAACGACTTCACCCGACAAAACCTTTAAAAGTGTGGTTTTGCCGCACCCGTTCCGTCCGACCAGGGCGATTCTGTCTTTATCGCAAACGGAAAAATTTATTTCGGAAAGAATTTCTTCTCCGTCGAAAGAAACTCCGCCGTTGGTAATGGTTATCTGCATAATCCGTATTACGGACTTTTGTCCGTTGCTCCGTCAAGTAATAAAACAATTTTACAATAAAAACATTTAAAAATCAACCGAAAGCGGTAAAAGAAAAACTTTCCCGAAAACACTTTAAACGGATAAAATCTATAAAGGAACTGCGTAAACAATGTAATATTTACGCTTGAATTTTGTCGGGCGGTCGGCGAGTGTGACCGAACTATTGGCGGACTC
>JAEDMA010000072.1 GCA_016295005.1 Christensenellaceae bacterium | reverse complement strand
GAACCCGAAAATGCTTTCTGACCGATTCCCGTATACCCTTTTACCGTAAAGGATTTAAGAGAAGTACAGCCGTAGAACATTTCTCTGCCGACGTAAACCAAAGTTCCTTCGAATTTAAGGTCGGAAAGAGAAGAACAATTCTTGAACACCGCGTTGTTGCTTGTCGGCGAGGTTCCGTTACCGAGCATTACGCCTTTACCTATTACGAGGTGATTGATTTTTTCACAGTTTTCGAACGCGCTTATACCTATGGCTTTTAATTTTTCAGGTAATTCAAGCGCAGTAAGTGACGAACACCCCTTAAACGTGCCGCCAGGAATAACCGTTAAGTTCTTTGGCAAAGTAACGGATTTCAGATTAGCGCATTTCTCGAACACGTAAGCGCTATCGTTTGAATAACCATTCTTTATAGTAGCAGAACCGAGAACCGTTACGGTTTCGGGAACGACGAATTCTTCGAGAGAAGTACAACCGCTAAAGAAATATTTGCCGATAGACGTAACTTTGCCTTTAAATTCTACGTTTTTAAGGCTTGTGCAGTTCTGGAACATATAGTTAGGCGTTTTCGTAATGTTAGCCGGGAATACAAACGATTCGAGCGACGAGCAATTTTTGAAGAGATATGTTCCTAATGTTTTTATTTTGCTTCCGAAGTTGGCGGAAACAAGACTCGTACAATCGCTGAAAACATAGTCGCCGAGAGAAGTAACGCTGTCGGGTAAGTCAATACTTTCGAGAGAAGCGCAGTTCTGAAATGCATATTTCCCTATGGTATTTAATATACCTGTTCCTTTAAATTCTATCGATTTAAGATTAGAACAATTACGGAATGCGTACTGACCGATTGTTTTAACACTTGCAGGGATAACAACTTTACCGATATTCTTCTTACCGTCGAAAGCGTAATCGCCTATTGCTTCAACGCCGTCGGGAATTACGAATTCGCTAACCCCTTCGGTAGGTAATACGTAGTAAATACTTTTACCGTCAAGGCTGGACAACACCGAATTTTCTACCTTAACGGTAGTGCTCGTTCCGTCAATAACAATCTCTTTTAAGGACGCACACCCGTTAAGAGCCTTTATTATATTCGTCGAATTACCGGGAATCGTAACGGAAGTAAGTTTTTCGCAAGAATCGAACAATTTTTCGCCGAGTGTCGTTGCGCCGTCGGAATTTTTAGGTAATTTAACAGTTTTCAATGCAGTTTTAGAGAACGCGTTTTTACCGATAGAAGTAAGTTTTATTCCTTCTTCAAACTCTACGGACGATAGATTCTTACACGTTGAAAAAGCCGAAGTGTCAATCACTGTGACCGATGCGGGTATTTTTATTTTTTCGAAACTCGAACAACTCGAGAACATACCTGCGGAGATTTTCGTAAGTTGCGAGCCTGCCTCAAAATACACTTCTTTTAATGCGGTAGCATAGCTGAACGCCTCGCCCTCTATTGTTTTTACCGTTGAGGGTATCGTCAAGTATTTAATGTCTTTTGCGTAATAGAAAGACCTCATACCGATTGTTTCGAGTTGACCGTTTTCTGCAAAATTTACGGTGGTCAGAGAGTAACAGTAATAGAAAACGTTATCACCGATTTCTTTAAGTGTAGACGGCAGATTTATCGTCATTAATCCGCTCTGTCTTACAGAATCTGCAGGGTTACCGTTATGATCGGTCAAAGCAAACGCATAATCACCGATTCTGGTAGTCCTTTCGGGGAATATGATTTCTTTTAACGAAGAAGTTCCCGAGAAAGCGCCGTACATGGAGGGAGGAGTACCTTTAGAAGTGCCGTCTTCCACGATAAGGTCGTTTGTTCCGCCCTGCTCGAATTCTACGGTTTTAAGCGAACTGCACATACGGAAAGCAGCCTTCTGTATAGAAACAACGGTGTTAGGAATAAATACCTTTTCAAGCGTCGTGCATCCTTCGAACATAGACTCTCCGATAACCGTCATTCCTTTGGGAAGACTTATTTCTTTAAGCCCTTCGCAACTTGCAAAAACCTTATTCCCGAAAGCAAAATCTTCAGCAGGATTATCAAATTCGATTTTTTCGATTCCACGGTTATAAGCAAAGGCGCCTGTTTCTATACGTGTCACGGTTTCGGAAACAACGAACTTTCCTTCTGCGGGAGTATTAACAATCGGGCAATAAAGTATGGTAACTAATACGCCTTTTTCATCTTTTCCGTAAAGAACTCCGTCTTTGGAAGCGTATTTAGCGTTATTTTCGTCAACCGTTATCGTTTTTAACGAAGTCGCCATCGCGAAAGCGGTTATCGAACCGTCAGTCGCTTCACCGAGTTTCGTTACTTTTGCGGGAATAACTATGCTTTCGATAGACGTACAATACGCAAAAGCGTTTTCACCGATAGCAGTTAAATTTGCAGGCAACGTAACGGTTTTAAGTTTTTCGCAACCGGCAAACGTTTCTTTCTTTATTTCCGTTATTTTTTCAGAGAAAGATACCGATTCGAGTTTAACACAATCGGCAAATGCATTTTCGCCTATTTCGGTAGTTCTCGAAGGCAGCGTCAACCCGGTTATCGCCGTGTTCTGGAACGCGCTATTTCCGATAGTAAGTTTCGCTTCGCCGTCGATAAATATGATTGCGGTAAGATTTTCGCAACCGGCAAACGCAAAATTGCCTATAAAGGTAATGTTCTTGCCTATCGTGATTTTGGATATAAGTTTATTCTCGAAAACGTTAGCGCCTATCTCAACGACGGATTCGGGGATAACGTAATCACCCGTTTTATTTGTCGGATAGTAAACAATCTTTGTTATTTCCTTATTAAAAATAACGTCGTCAACAACTGAATAATTTGCATTATTTCCGTTAACCGTAACCTTTGATAATACGGTTCCGCCGAACACGCCGTTTATATCGATAACGCAGAGATCCGCACCGATATTAAGTTTTTCAACGTAATATACGGGAGATGTCGCCGCAGTACCGAACGCGGTGTTTTCAAATTTAACGTCTCCGCTGTTGACGGTTACTTCGGTAAGATTAGAAGTTGCGCCGAAAGCGTATTTTTCGAGCGTATAAAGGTTTTCGGGTAAAGTAACGCTCTTTAACGCAGTACAATTATAGAAAGCGCGTGATCCGATGTCTAACCTACCGTCCGACTTTTTACCTTTGAATTCTATACTCTTCAATTCGGTACATTTACTGAATGCATCGTCGCCGATTTTTGTAACGTAAGCGGGAATTACCAAAGAAGTAATTTTAGTTCCTTCAAAAGCGTTGTTCCCTATAGTCGTTACTCCGGAAGGAATGGTATACTGTCCCGTTCTTGCAATCGGACAATAAATAATTTCAGTACCGTCGGAATTACACAAAACACCGTCTTTAGAAACATATTCTCCGCCTGTACCCTTAATATTTACGCTCTTTAACGAGCTACACATACTGAATATGCTCTTGTTAAACTTCGTAATACGAGAAGGCAATGTGATTGAAGTCAAAGAAGCGCAATATTTGAACGCGTCCGCGCTTATGACAAGCGCTTTTTCTTCAACGCCTTCGGGCGCAGATTCGAATACAACGGAAGTTAATAATCTGCAATAGTAGAACGCCATCGAGTTGATAGCGGTTACGCTTGCAGGAATAGTTATTTTCGTAATCTTGGTGTTGTTAAACACTTTAGGAATCGTCGTTACCACGTCCGGAATTACGTATTCGCCAGTTCTCCCCATCGGGAAATATTTAAGTTCTACCCCGTTGAATTCGCTGTAATTGATAAGTACGCCGTCAATAGACTTGTAGTTACCTTTATCAACGTTGTCCGTCGCAATAATGTTTACGTTCATCAAAGAACTGCACGTATTAAACGCGGAACTTTCTATAAGTTTAATCGTATCGGGAATGTTTACTTCGGTAAGATCGTAACACCCTTGGAAAGCGCTTCCCTCAACGGTGGTAACGGGTTTATTGTTATAAGTTTCGGGAACGTTAATTATCGTAAATAAATACCCGACTACACCTTTCGAAACGGAATAGGATTTTCCGTTATCTATTTCATTGAAAGTGAAAGCGGATAACCAGCCTGCGTAAAGAGTTCTGCCCTCTTCGGCATTATCCCAGATACCTAAACTTTCGCCTTTTTCGTTAGTATATCTTTCGCCCTGACCTTCGGGTTGAGAATACCAGCCGGCAAATCTCTTCGTTTCGTCGGGATTTTCTATCGTCATCGGTATAGAGTATTTTTCACCGAACGTAACGGTTGCCGTGCGCGGCGCTCCGTCGTTGTCGGTTCCTACTCCGCAGTAGTCGAGTTTAACGGAATATTCGTTGGCTTCCCAAACAGCGTATAAAGTAACGTCTTCCGCGTCGTTAAAGGTACCGTTTACGTATTTCGTTCCGGCTGTTCCTTTCGGCGCGTTGTACCACCCTTTAAAGGTATATCCCCTGTATTGAGAATCGGTCAATTCTAATTTGTCGCCGGTCGCTTTATAAACGGTAGCGACGGGATTTCCTCCCTGCGCGTCAAAGGATACCGAATAAACCGTTACTTTCGTGCTTGCAAGAGTTTTTTCTTCGTTGTTTGCGCTAATATAAACTACTTCTACGGTGTTTTCGCCCGCAGTTGCGAAAACCGCTTCGGACGAGTAAGACCCGTCGTCCAAGGTTGCAACCGTTACGCCGTTAACTTTTACTTTATATCCTTTAGCGTTTACTATCGGCGACCATTTTACCAAGCCGTTTTCATAAACGACCGACGCCGAAGTTACCGTTTCATCTCCGACGATAACAGTCGTTTCTTCGGTATACGCAGATACGTTATCTCCCGCAACTGCTTTTACAGAAACGTAATAAACTCCGTTTCCGTTTGCAAAACAATCGTCGGTGAAGTTAAACGTTACGATTTCACCCGCAGTTGCGGCAATCGTTTTTTCAACGTTACCTATTTTTACTATGTAACTCGTTGCGCCCGCTACAGATTTAAAGGTAATCGTATTATCTATAACTTTTATATCAGCCGGAGCGGATATATGTTTTTTATTGTATATTGTTTGAGCCGACTGAGAATTATTGTATCCCTTTGCTGTTGCGGTAACTTTTACGGTTATATCGCCCGCGCCGTAATTTTTCAAAGAAAACTCGGTAACTGCGCCGACGTCAAACTTTTCGGTTTTATTGTTAACAGTTACTTCAACCGCGTAGTTGGTAGCGTTTTGAACCGCATCCCAAGTAACAACGTCGCTTTCGGCATTAACGGTTAACCCGCTGACGGCTTCCAGATTTCTGACCAAAACGAACGCGTCGGAAACCGAAGAAGCGTATCCGCCCGCCGTAGCCGTTACGTAGAACTTAATACCATCTTCGCGCATTACGCAGTTTTTGAAATTGTAATACGTGGAAGTACCGTTCGCAACGAGATCGTGTTCGTGAGATTCGTCTCCGCAAACGACGGTAATATAATATTCCTGCGCGTTTTCAACGGGCGCGAAACTTAAAACAAAGTCCGTTACCTCGAAAGAACAAACACGCGCAAGCGCCTTGTTTTTGTAATACGCTTGAGAAGTCTTGCCGTCTACGGTTACTTCTATAACGTAATCGCCCGCGGCTACTTTAGTAAAATCGTATTTATAAGACGTGCTTCCGACGTTAACAGGCGTGGTTGCTCCGCCGTCGGGTCCTTTGATAACTACGCTGTAACTTTTGTTTATGCCTGCAGACACCCAGGTAATTCCGCTTTCTTTTACGGATACGGCAAGGTCGTCTTGTTCGGAATAAACGGCGTACAAATTAGTGTCGGACGTAAGTGTTTCGTCGCTGTATTTATAAGTAAGTTTAGCGGCGTTCTGATAATCGCTCACCCACCATCCCAAGAAAGTTTTTCCTTCGGCTTCGAGTTCGGGTAAATCGTACAATTTACCTGCGACAGTATTGTAAACGTAAGCGACGTTACCTTCTCCGTCGATTAAAGTTGCCTTAAATTCCTTATTCGTTTCGGACACTTCTATAAAACGCGCGTATAAAGTAATATCGCCCGTAAGAACGGTGTCGAAACGATACGGCGTTTTATAATCGCTGTTTAAGTACCAACCGATAAACGCATGTCCGTCCTTTACGGGATCGGCAGGTTTTGTAACCTTTTTGCCGTTCATCGATTTTACAGCGGTAACGTTACCGTCAACGCTGTAAGAAACGGTATTTTCTACTTCTTTATATAAGACGTAGCGCGTTCCTTTATACGTAAACGACATAACGTTATTTTCTACAACGCACTCTACCTTACTCGTTTCTCCTTTAACGTCGAGAAAAATCTTACTGCCGTCGTAGGTAAACAAACCCGATTCGGAATAAGAATCCAACTTAAAGACAAACCCGTCTTCAGAGAGCGTCATACGGTTTTCACCTTTTGCGGTTTCGACGTAATAACTGCCGTAAACGTCCTTCTTGTCGGCTTTGTTCGTTACACAAGCCCCAAGAGTTGTCGATACGGCGGCAAGAACGATCAAAAACGCCAACATGATCTTTTTCTTCATAAATGCCTCCTCTTTATATGCCGATACTAATGTCCATTTTTATATCGGCACGAACTTTTCCTTTCGATTCAAAAAATAAAAAAATTTCAGCGGTTTTTTTCTAAAAAATAAAAATTCTTCCGTTTACAATCTGCTGTTTAATCAGAAAAATATAAACCTGCAAATCGAATTATTCTTTTTTATCTTTTAATGATAAATCTCCACATAATTTTATTATTTAAATCTATTTTATTGTAAATAATATTAAAATATTTTAAATTAGTCAAGCCTTTTAACGTGGATTTTATCATTTTTTAAAAATTTACGCTTTTTTTTACGTCTTAAATTTTTATTGTTACAAATTAACAATTTACCAACAATAATTGGTTAAAAACTCCCTGTTATGT
>JAEDMA010000071.1 GCA_016295005.1 Christensenellaceae bacterium | reverse complement strand
TGGGTTTGTAACACTCTCTTTATTTCCCAAAAAGAAAACCCGAATACCGTGTTCGCCTTTCACGCTTGCCACAATATCCAAAAAGTCGTCAACCTCGTTTCCGCGGTAAAATTTATATTTTTCCGGCGTCGTAGTAAATTCATCGAATATGACGGTATATATATTACTTTCACGTGCGCCGCGCCACGCCTTAACCCTCGCGAGATATGTTATTTCTAACCAACAATGCCACTTATCGTCACGTTTTATATACCACTTGTTTCCGTCTTGTTTGTAGTTTTTTTCGTTCAAATTATATTTTTTTATAAAATCCGCGTTTACAAGTTTCGCTTTGGCTTCGTCTGCTTCTGCGCGATAACGGCGTACGATTAACGTTTTTTCTCCGTGCTTTCTTGCGCGCCCAAGCGCACGCGCGAGAAAAGAAAATGTTTTCCCGCGCGAACGCTTCGTAATAACGAAATTGAATATTGCGTTGTATCCCCAAATTTTAAAATTTGTGTAATATTTTTTCATTGTTACTCTATAAACTCAATTTCAATACCGCCAAGCAGAAGCGGAGCAATTCTATTCGCTTGCGGTAAAACTGAAACTATTTTTGTAAACTCATAAAAATAATATTCTTTGTTAATTGTAGGTTTATCTGCTAATTTTATATTATAAAAATATACCGGAACGTTTTGGCAATCTCCACCGATAACCGATTTTTTATAATATAATTCATTATAGTTTTCCGGCGAATATATCCACATGCCAAAACCTTTATATAATTTTCCATAAGTTAAAGCAGCGTTACCGCCGCCGTAAGTCGATGACGGTCTTTGTGACTGTTTAAAAATGTCATTTCCTACGTCGATTCCCGCTTTTGCGCTTCCTATTATTGAAACAACGTTTCCGGTCGCTATGCCTGCCGCAAGCCCGCCAATAGCCGATAGACTGTTCATAGCGATTGATATTTTGTTAGAGGCTAAATACGAAGTTAACGCGGATATAGTTAGCGTATAACCGAAATCGTCTGTTAAAGATATTTTTTGATTGCCAATTGTCAACGATATATCTATATCGCTTGAAAGTTCGTTCGCAGTTAATTCTATTTTTGCTATAATATTTTCGCCGTTTACGCCGCAGTTTATACGCGACGAAAACGTTCCGAATTCAACAATTTTTGTGCGATAATTTTGAATAGGAATCGTGAAAGTTTGTTCGCCTGTTTCTCTGAATGAATACCCTTTATAAACTCCGTGTTTATATTGCGTTACATCTTTATAATACGGCTCAATTAAAATTTCCGGGACAATATAGGCATTCAATATTTCAAACTTTTCCGTTGTTGTCATAGGGTGCTCAGATTCTGGCATTGTAATAATATCTATTTCACCGTCTTTTAGAAGTTGTGAAATATAATCAGCAACGTTTTTAACTACATTCATCGGGTCTGTAACAATTATTGAAAATCCGCCTCTACTCCACTTTACACACCCAATTCCGATATAACCTCCCGTCCATTCAGCCTCGATTTTTGTTTCGCTGCCCATTGACTTAGAAGGGGTTAAAAATATTTTGTCTTTGTCTTCAATGCAGTTTGTATTTGAAAATTTTAGATATCCTGTAAAATTGTAATCGCTCCCGCGGTTATTGAAAAAAGTATGATATTCATCTAACTCAATCGCGTAGCGAATAATTTTAGGAGTTTGTTTTATAACCCCCGTTACGTTATAATAATAATAATTCCCATTTTCCTTTATGCGCAAAAAGTTTACAAGATAAAAATTTAATGCCACCGAAATATTATCATACGGCAACGCAATTTCACGCATACCGATATCAAAAAAACTTCCTGTTACGTTTATATCGCCACTTAAAGCAGTATATTTATTTAAGTATTTATCTTCCGCGGAAGACGATAAAAAGTGCTGAAAAAATTTATCTCTTTTTTTAGGCAAAACGTATGCTTGATATTCCATAAAATCACCATACCTGCATAAACAAAGAATCGAATTTTTTAAAAATCTCGTTCCATACGTTCGTAGTATCTTTCAAAATACGTTCGTAAAGGTCGCGCGCTTCGATTCCGCTGTCTGTAAATTCTCTTGTAACGTTATCGCTTCCCGTTGAATCAGTGCTTTTTGAATAACCTACTTCGTTTTTTTCCTGTTCTGTTACCGCTTTCGGATTGAATGATAAATTCGTGTCAATCAACGGGTTTTCACCTTTTAATCTTGTGTTTGTATCTTTCCCGCCGTCTATGATAGTTCCACTTATCTCACGCTTTGCTAATTCAGTACGTTTCGCGTTTATATAATCAATGTTTTCGAGTTGTTTTAATTTGTTTATATAAAACGGCAAAACAAGTTTTGCACGCGATTCAAGTTTTAACGCGAAAAGTTCTTCTGTTTCAAACCCGATTTCGCGGTCGCAGAAATTCAAAATAAAGGCGTCTTTAAACGTTGTTACTTCGCCGTCAATAGTTATGTTAGGTACTTTATCAAACAACGATGGCAGGGCGTTTTGCGCCCCGCCGTTGTTTGCGATATATTCGGTAAAAAGTTCTGTATATTTCATGTCATTTTACCTCGTTTTCGTCCTGTTCTTTCTTATCTTTCTGCTCTTCTTTTTCAAGCGCGCTGATAATTTTTCCGATTTCATTCGATAACTTTTTTCGCCCTGCGTTCGTTCCAAACAGTGCCAAAAAGTCTTTTATCGATACTTTTTTAGCCTTGAATGCTTTCACGAGAAGTATAACAGCACAAATAATATCTACTATGAGAGTTACCCACCCGCCAACGAGTTCCGGCGTCGTTGCGGTCAAAAGATTCATGCTATAAAAAATCAATGTTATCATAAATTTTCACCTAATAAAGTATCCGTTATTGTAGCCGCGATAAATCCGCCTGAATATAATTGAGTCGACGAATTTGAAGAATTGTAAACTAATCCTTTTAATAATATTCCGTTACCTGTGCTTATTTCTCTTTTCGCTGATAAAACGCCATCTATATTAGAATCTGAAAAAACAACAGGAATTCCGCCACTTGTAGGAAGTTGCGATAGCGCGTCTTCCAAAGTGATATTTTCTTTGCTTGAATAAACGTTAAAAAATATAAATAAAGAACCAGCATTACCAATTATAATGGAATGCGAATATATTTTACCGCCTGAAGTCGCGTCTTTTCCGTTCTTTGCTTTTACTACAAAATCGCCGGTTGTATTGTCTGAATAATTCGCTCGTAGCGTTGTTAACGTTTCATCGCCTGCAACTTCACTACCTACGGTATTAATGCCGGTTATGCTTACTCCGTCGTTTCCGTTGATTCCGTTTTTGGCATATGCTTTAAAATTGTTTATTGTCCCGTCAGATAATTCAACCCGTATAGTGGTTTCTGTGTCATTTCCGACAACTTGCGAGTTTGAAGTTTCAATGCGAACAATACCTACACCGTCGCCACCTTTATCGCCTTTATCACCTTTCGGTAAATTAACTTCCGGCGTGCTTATACTCGTTCCGTCTTCAAAGTTAAATGAAAAAACAACTTTTTCGCCGTTTTGTGCGATATCAACGTTTTTTAAAACGCTTTCGTCAAGTGCCTTTTTAACCATTTTGAGCCATTGCAAAAGCGTCGGCTTTCCGTCAAAAGCACTCAAAATTGAATCGTAATTTATCATAAATCTACCTCGCTTTCGGGTTCTTCGCACGTGTACAGCGTTTCAGAAACGCCGTTGAATTCCATTTTGTACGGCAACCCGTAACTTTCAATCTGTTTATTCCAAAAATCGATAATTGTATAAATGCTATCGATAGATTGCCCCAAACCTGCGTTTACTTCCGCACTTTGTACGCGTTCGCGCTTGCTCGTGTTCGCCGTTAGAATACCGAGCCGCGAAAGTACTTCGTTCAAAATCTCGCGATATTCTTGATGAATTTTGTCGGCAATAAACGGCGTTTCGTTCTTCATAGAAGAAAGCGTTTCCGCCACGTTTCTTTTTACGATTACAGCGGGTTTTCCTTCGAACGTTTGTTGTGCCATTTGGTCAATTGATAAAATCGTGTCTGCGTCTTCAACAACCCAAAATGACGGAGTCTTTACCGCGTTTATATTTTGCTTTATAGAAACGCGACAATCAGCAAGTAAAGCGGCATATGTTTCGAGTACAGGCATAAGCGCGGATATCGACGGATTTGCAAGGAATATTCGCCACGCGTCGAAATCGCCACGCCCGAACGAGTACGCGTGAGTACCAAGTGAAACGTTGTACTCGTCGAAATATTGCCCGTTTTTCCAAAGTCGCCCGATTTGTGGTTTTATCTGTTCCGGTAGAGTTTTGTAAAATTTGCCCGTTGTATCGTAATATCCGACATAACCGTTTTCAAACAGTTGATTTTTAACGAAAAACTCTTCGTAAAAATTCAACTCGTTTATTTTTACTGAATTGAATAAAAGGTCTTTCAAAAATGAGCGTTCTTCGTCAAAATATTTTGCAAAAAGCGGACTGCACGCGCAGTCCGCTTCGTTTCCGCGCCCGTCAAATTGCTTTTTTGCTTTGGGCATTTATTTTAACCCCCCGGTGCGATTTTAGTGGCGATTTCGGCGAGTTTTGCTTCACACGCGGCGGTTGCGTCAACTTCAACCGCTTTGAAAAGTCCGCAGGCGAAATTCAGTTCGTCGTTGTAAAGAATCTGCTGAGAAAATCTTCCGGTATTGTTACGGTCTTCGGAATAATCGTACTCGCGTCGATATCTTCTTACTACCTTTCTATCCATAACCTTAATTTTATACCAGTATTTCGGGTCTAAATCGTCCACGTTTACGGGGATAATCTTGCCGATAAGGTTCGCTTTTTCAAGGTTGTACAGGTTCGACAATTCGACCGTGTCGAGAAGGTCGATAACCTTCGTCGGGATAAGTGTGTAGATATCCGCCGCAGGGGTTTCCATTTCGATAGTCGTGCCGGGAGTGCTGTCGGAATTAGACGCCTTCAAATGATTATATGCGTCTTTGCAGATATAAAGCACGCCGGAAAGTGTTTTCGCGGTATATTTTCCGATTGTTGCGTAATCCTTGAAGAATCCTTCAAGCGTCATAATTTCGCGGACTTTTTTATAACGATAGTTTTCACAGCCCTGCGTAATTGTATCGATAATCTTTGCGGCTGTTTCTTCGGGAGATTTTCCGGTCATCATAGCGTCGCGGATATCATCGGTGCGCAAAGTAACGATAAACTGCTTTTCGTCCCACGCGTCGGGGTTCCATTCAGTGGCGATTTCGGGCGCATGGTCTTGCCAAATGTTCGTTCCGGTCTTGTCGAAAGCCTGCGCCTCCGCTTTTGCGATAACGGAGATTTCCACGTCGCGACCGTTCGTTACCTGTTCAACCGGGAAATACTCGTCCAACGGGTTAGACGACTGCAAAGAATAAATGTACTGCGAACAAAGTTTTACAACCTCGTTCATGTATTCGTTCATCTTAGCAGTGAAAGCGATAGTTCCTTTTTCCATATTATTCACCTCTGTTTTAAATTCGAGCGCCTACGCTCATTTATTTCGTCGATTAAAATTTGCATTTTGCTTTTTTCTTGTTCGTTTTTGCCGTTTATGATTGCCGCGATACTGTCTTTATAAGTTTTGATTTCCGCAGCGTGCGTTGCGTTAAGTTGTTCGATTTTTTTCGCGTTTTCGTCGGCAACTTGCTTGACGATTTCCGCGGCTTTTGTTTCCGCGATTTCATTCGCCTTTTCTTCGGCGATTTCCGCGGCTTTTGCTTCAATTAAATCTTGCATTTCCTTTGTTATTTCCATAAATTACACTCCTTATAATTTAAGTTTGCCCGCGGGCTTTAAAAGCCCGTGGGCGGATTTATATACATAGCAGACGCGCCGCATTAAAGGCAGTTTTCCACCGCTATGGGTTGCGAACGTTTTAGGCGTTTGAAAATCGAAACCCCGAATAAGTGGCGACGCGTGCATAGTATTGTTTTGGAGCTAGCGACGGGAATTGAACCCGCAATCTGACGATTACAAGTCGCCGGCTCTTCCTGATTGAGCTACACTAGCATTAAAACGGCAAATCGTCTTTCTTTTCTTTCTTTTCTTTATTTTCTTTCTTTTCTTCGAGCAGTTTAACTTTAACGTAATATGCGTTTTCTTTTGCCGAAAATTTAACGAGTTCTTTTTTCACGGGAACGTTTATCCACTCGCGTGCGTCGCCTTTTCCTGTGCAAAGCGTTACGCTAAAATAATTTTCGTTAGCGGTTTTTCTGATTCCGTAAAGGTTGAAGGTTTTGTTTTTGCGCTGTTCCATAATTTTGCTCCTACGTTTAAAGCCCGTTCGGCTGTTATTTTACTCCGTTACCCGTTAGGGTCTACCCGCCCGCCTTTCGGCTACCGTCGCGGAGCCTGACTCCCTACGCTTATTATTATAACATTGAATTTTTATTTGTCAAGTTTTTATTTCATTATTCCCAATATAATTTAATGTAGTTTATAAATTTTTTATAAAAATCATGATCGCATTTATATTTCCATTCTTTAATGAACACATATCCGAAAAATTCTTGCCTTATTTCTTTTAAAGTTAAATAAGTTGTGCAGATTTTTTGCCCGTCACAAATCAAATATTGATGCTCTTCATCTTCAATATAATCAATATCAATATTTAAAGCATTTGCTATGTCTTTTAGTCCCATCATAACTTTATCATGCTTTGATAGTTTTGATTTTTCACAAATATAACATGAAAATCTACCTTCCGGTATAATTGCGCCGCAATGAATACATCTGTTTTCTTTCATAAAATCACCTCTCAACTTTTAAATTTTCGTAAGCAATAAGCCTTTGAGCAGTCTTTTCGCTGTAAACTCTTTTTGAAATATTCAAACTTCCCCACATTTTTAAAA
>JAEDMA010000006.1 GCA_016295005.1 Christensenellaceae bacterium | reverse complement strand
AATTCCCGTTTTTTGCCCTAAAAATAGTAAAAAACCACAAAAAATGTGGTTTTTTGGTACTCCCTGCGGGAATCGAACCCACAACTAGCCCTTAGGAGGGGCTTGTTATATCCATTTAACTAAGGAAGCAAAATGTATAAAATTTATTTTATTTTTATTCCTAAAATTATTCCTAAAACTTTTTGTCTATCAAAAAGTGGCTGTTTTTACCCGTTTTTACACTAAAAAGCATTGATTTTAGGTATATTAGACGGATAGACCAAGCGTTTAGGAGGGCCCTATTATATCCATTTAACTACGGAAGCATATATTAAATTGTCTAAAAACTCAAATGGAGATAATAGGTCACTATTTTGACGAGCAATCGAAGATTGCGAACGCCGTCGGCATAGCCGACATATCCATTTAACTAAGGAAGCATTTATTAAATTATCTAAAAAAACAACTTCGATCAAGCGTAGTCTGCGAACGCTATGTGTTAAAACTCTTATGCTTTTTAGGCTCCGCACACATATCCGTTTAACCGATTATTATCTGATAACGGGCCTTCTCGGAACGCTTTCCCCTGACGATTTTTAATTTTACTACAAATCAAGTCTCTTGTCAATCACAATACCGTTATATTTTATCCGAATACTTATTCTCGGTATATTATTCCGCCATTTTGTCAATAAAAGAATCGTAGACTTGAACGTAATAATTTTCATGTTTGCCTACACTTGTCAAAACCTCGCCTGATCTTAAACCAAAAGGGTAAAAATATAACTTATGCAAATCCCGTATGAGATTAAAGGCGTCGGCAACATAAAAATTCTTACCTTAAACGGTTTTAACAACAAAAATCTCGTTTACATAAAATAATACAGGAAGATACTTATAGGCTCGGGTTTTATATGATAAAAAGAGGAGAATTATATTACGCCGATTTATCCCCGGTCGTCGGAAGCGAACAGGGAGGCGTAAGACCTATTTTAATAGTGCAGAACGATACGGGTAACAAATACAGCCCTACCGTTATCGCCGCCGCTATCACCAGCCAGATGAACAAAGCAAAATTACCCACGCATATAGAAATAAGCGCGCACGAGTTCGGATTGGTTAAAGATTCGGTCATTCTTCTCGAACAAATCCGCACGCTCGACAAACGCAGATTGAAAGAAAGAATCGGCGAACTTTCCGTTCCCGAAATGCGTAAGGTCAACACAGCTCTTTTAATCAGTCTTGGCTTCGACACCGCAAAGTTCGTCGGGGAAACCGGTTACTCGTCTTATTTTCCCCAAGGGCAGGCTTAAATGCCTGCTTTTTTTGTTTCGACTTCGAAACAAACCGCTTTGCAAAGTTTTTTAGATAAATCTGCAACAACAAAAGACAAATTGTCGGATATAGACAATAAAGTTTATCCGAAAACCCTATTAGGATTTCTTTTGTCTGAAAGTTTTTAGTTCCACTACTCCGGGCGGTGGTCGTTTTCTGCTAAACACCGCAACGCTACACAGAGGCTATTTTTCACTAAGACCACAAACCTGCAACGTAAAAACGCTCCCGAAAAAACGGGAGCGTTTTTTATAAAAATTAAAATCAGTCAACCAAAGTGATGATTGCAGCTTCCGCCGCGTCGCCTTTACGGGGACCGAGTTTGTAAATAGCGGTATATCCGCCGCCCTGACCCTTTTCTTCTTTACGGCTTGCGTATTTGGGAGCGTATTCGTCGAAAATCTTTTCGATAAGCGGATATTTGATGTCTTCCGTTCTCTTTTTGAAGTCGGCTTTGCTTTCTTTGAATCCTTTAACTTCCTGAACGTCGTTAACCATAGACATGATTTTTCTTCTTGCATTGAGCTTTTTGTTGCCGTCTTTAAGAAGAGTCTTTTTGGTTTCTTTGCCCTTAGCGTCTTTAACCGTAACTTCGGTTTCGACGGTATCGGTATAAGTGTTTACCGCAAGGGTAAGAATTTTGGAAACGTAAGAAGCAACTTCTTTGGCTCTCGCTTCGGTGGTTTCGATTTTGCCGTACCACAAAAGGTTGGTAGCCTGATTCTTTAATAATGCTATTCTCTGCGTTGCGTTAACGCCTAATTTTCTTGCCATTTGTTTAATCCTCCTTGTCCTGTAACGATAAGCCTAAATTTTCGAGTTTATAAATAACTTCGTCGAGAGACTTCTTACCTAAGTTACGGACTTTTAACATATCGCTTTCAGTTTTTTTCGTTAAGTCTTCTACCGTATGAATGTTCGCTCTCTTCAAGCAGTTGTAAGAACGAACGGAAAGGTCCATTTCTTCGATGGTCATTTCCAGTATCTTGGTCTTTTTATCCTCTTCGGGTTGAACCAGAATTCCGATATTGCCGACTTCGGATAAGGAAACAAACATTTTGACGTGTTCGTCTAAAATCTTCGCCGCAAGACTTACTATATCCCTTCCGGAGAAAGCGCCGTTCGTCCAGACTTCCAGAACGAGTTTGTCGAAGTCAACGCTCTGTCCCACACGGGTAGCGGTTACGTTGTAACTTACCTTTTTAACGGGGGTATAGATACTGTCGATAGCGATATTGTCAATTACATCGGTTTTGTGTTCGCCGGCGTTCTGATAACCTCTGCCTCTTCCGATGGTGAGTTCTACGTCGATTTTGCCGCCTTCGTCTATCGTGCAAAGGTACAAATCGGGATTAAGAATTTCCATGTCGGCGTCGGAAGGAATATCTCCGGCTTTTACTACCGCGGGACCTTCTTTATAAAGTCTTACGGTTTTTTTATAGTCGCTGTCTAAACAAGCAGTTTTTATCGCGACGCATTTCAAGTTAAGAATTATCTCGGTTACGTCTTCTTTTACCGCGGAAATTCCGGAGAATTCGTGTTTTACTCCTAAATCTTCGGAGAACTTGATGTTCTGAATCGCGGCGCCGGGAAGCGCGGACAATAAAATTCTGCGAAGGGCGTTGCCCAAGGTAAGACCGAAACCTTTTTCCAAAGGTTCTACGGTTATTTTAGCGTAACTTTTTTCTTCGTTTTCTTCCACTGCTATTTTTGGCATTTCGATTTCCATCATAAGAAAATTACCTCCTAATAGTTTTGATATAGGGTTTTCGGGAATTCGTTTCGAATCGTGGATATTTCGATTTTCCCCCCGAGAAACCCCATCAGATAAATTTTTATAAAGTTATTATTTAGAATACAACTCGACGATCATGTGTTCCTTGATGGTGCTGTCGATATCTTCTCTCGTCGGAAGCGCCAAAATTTTACCTTCGAGCGTTTCGGGATTGAACTCTAACCATTTGGGCATAGAACCGACTTTCATCTGTTTGATTTCGGAGAAATACTTGTTGTCTTTCTTCGTATCTTTAACGGCGATGACGTCGCCTGCTTTAACGCAGTAAGAAGCGATGTTTACGTTCTTGCCGTTTACGGTGAAATGAGCGTGCGTTACGAGTTGACGCGCCTGCGACCTGGAAGCGCCGATACCCATTCTGTAAATAACGTTATCGAGTCTTCTTTCCAGAAGCGAAAGCATGTTTTCACCGGTAATGCCTTTCATTCTGTCGGCTTTCTCGTAATATTTTCTGAACTGACCTTCGAGAACGCCGTAAATTCTCTTGCATTTCTGTTTTTCGCGAAGTTGCAAGCCGTATTCGGATATTTTCTTTCTTCCCATACCATGCTGACCGGGGGCTACGGGTCTCTTTTCGAAAGCGCAAACGCCTTTATAGCATCTTTCGCCTTTCAAAAACAGTTTCGCGCCTTCACGTCTGCATAAACGACATTTAGAATCTGTATATTTAGCCATTTTTTAATTTCCTCCTGTTCTTACACTCTACGTTTTTTGGGCGGTCTGCAACCGTTGTGAGGAATGGGCGAAACATCCTGAATAAGCGTTACTTCCATATCGCAGTTAGCGAGCGCTCTGATAGCGGATTCTCTTCCTGCGCCGGGTCCTTTAACGTACACTTCTACCTGACGCATACCCTGTTCTCTTGCGATTTTTCCTGCCGCTTCCGCCGCTTGTTGAGCCGCGAACGGAGTGCTTTTTCTCGAACCTTTAAAGCCCAAAGAACCTGCGCTGGACCAAGAAACGGTGTTTCCCTGTAAATCGGTTATGGTTACTAACGTGTTGTTGAAAGACGACTGAATATGAACTTGTCCTTTGTCGACCTTTCTTACGTCCTTACGTTTTTTAACTACTTTTTTAACTGCTGCCATTTCAAGATACCTCCTTATTTAGTAGCCGTCTTTTTCTTAGCGACGGTACGACGAGGTCCTTTTCTGGTTCTTGCGTTTCTCTTGGAACTCTGACCTCTTACGGGTAATCCTTTTCTGTGGCGAGTTCCGCGGTAGCAACCGATTTCGATCAATCTCTTGACCGAAAGGCTGACTTCGCTGCGAAGGTCGCCTTCGACGTGGATGTTGTGTTCGATATATTCTCTGAGTTTAGCGACGTCGTTTTCAGACAAGTCCTTAACTCTGGTGTCGGGATTAACGCCCGTTTCGCTTATGATTTTCTTTGCAGTCGTGAGACCGATTCCGTAGATATACGTTAAACCGATTTCGACTCTTTTGTTGTTCGGCAAATCAACGCCGGCTATACGTGCCATTCTCCTTAAATACCTCCGTATTCGTTTATATTATTGTATATATGTCAATGCGAACCGCGTTTTCGTTCTGGAATGCGAACTATCGTTGCGGGTACGCTTTTATTTTCTTCTTTACCCTTTCGGGAAAGAGGGGTTATCAGCCCTGTCTTTGTTTATGGCTCTTGTCTTTGGAACAGATAACCATTACTTTACCGTTTCTTTTAATAACTTTGCACTTATCGCACATAGGTTTTACTGAAGGTCTTACTTTCATTTTTATTCTCCTTTGGAATTGTTTTAATGTTTTATAGAGCGGCGTATCAGTTTTTGCTACGCCAGATTATTCTGCCTTTGGTCAAATCGTACGGACTCATTTCGAGTTTAACGCTGTCGCCGGGAATAATCTTGATATAGTGCATACGCAGTTTTCCCGAAATATACGCCGTGATGATGTGTCCGTTTGATAATTTTACCGTAAACGTCGCGTTCGGTAACGCTTCGACAATCACGCCTTCGGTTTCTATTACGTCGTCTTTCGACACAAAACATTTCCTCCTGTTTTTATTTGAACGGCGGTTTTTATTTCCCGGCGAACTCTTTCGTCCCCCGTACAAACCCCGTCGTTTATCCGCTCCGCGAGAGATTTCAGTTCCTCGCTTAAAACGGATTGCACGTGCTTAACGTTTTTAATTTTCGGGCGGGTCACCTTTCTCGATTTACCGTTTACAAGAAATACTCTGTTTTCCTTTTTACCGATAACAAGAAAATACTCGCCTTTATCTCTGCCGGCCAAACTGATAACAACGTCGCCGGTATAGATTTCTTTTCCCATTTTATAATGTAAGTATTTCTACGCCGTCTGCCGTAATCGCTACGGTGTTCTCGTAATGCGCCGACGGTTTTCTGTCTCTGGTTTTAACGCCCCATCCGTCCGACATAAAGTCGACCTGATAAACTCCTGCGTTAATCATAGGTTCTATGGCGATAACCATACCTTTTTTAAGGCGGATTCCCGTACCCTTTCTTCCGTAGTTCGGAACGGAAGGGTCTTCGTGCATTTCGCGACCTATTCCGTGACCAACGAGCGCTCTCACGACGGAAAACCCGTTGCTTTCGGCGTGCGTCTGAACCGCATATCCTATATCGCCCATCGGCGTGCCGTCTTTAAGATTTTCCACCGCTTTGAAAAAGCATTCCTGCGTAACCTTAACCAGTTTTTTCTTTTCTTCGGAAACGTCGCCGACCATAAAGGTGCGGGCAGCGTCGCCTTGCCAACCGTTAAGAACTACGCCCACGTCGATACTGACTATCTGACCGTTTCTTATAACGACGTCGTCGGAAGGAATACCGTGTACGACCGTTTCGTCTATCGACGCGCATATCGACGCTGGATAACCCGAATATCCTAAAAAGGAAGGTTCTCCGCCGAAAGATTTAATGTACTCGTAGGCGATTCTGTCAAGGTCTTTCGTAGTCATGCCTTCTTTAATCTCGCTGCCTATGAGTCTGAGTACGTCGCCGGTTACTTTACCCGCTTTTCTCATTAGTTCTATCTGTTCTTCGGTTTTTACGGTTATCATATATCCAACGCCTTGAAAATGTCTTTCTTTACGCTTTCGATATCGCCGTTTCCGTCAACCACAAACAATTTGTTTTGTTTGTAATAATATTCGACGAGCGGTTCTGTCTGTTCGGCATAAACCTTCAAACGAGTTCTGACCGTTTCGGGAGTATCGTCTTTTCTTATCGACAACTCTCCTCCGCATTTTTCGCATGTCTTTCTTTCTCCGATAAAATCGGTATGAAAGGAAGCGCCGCATTTAGAACAATTTCTTCTTCCGGTTATTCTTCTTTCGATACGGTCCAAATCCACTTTAAGTTCGATAACCATATCCGGAGAAGAAAACTCGTCCAACGCCTTCGCCTGATAAAGGTTTCTCGGAAAACCATCGAGCAGATAACCGTTTTCGCAGTCATTTTCGCTCAGTCTGTTTTTCACGAGTTCGCAAGTCAAATCGTCTGGGCAGAAGTTGCCGTTGTCGATTATTTCTTTTACCTTGATTCCGAGCGGCGTTTTGTTTTTAATGTTTTCCCTGAATATATCTCCCGTGGAAATATGCGGGACGGAACACTTTTCGGCAATATGAGCCGCCTGCGTCCCCTTCCCGCTTCCGGGCGCTCCTAACAAAATAATTTTCATTATTTCAAGAAACCTTTATAATTCTTCATCATAATTTGCGATTGCAACGCCTGGTCGAATTCGAGCGCTACGGAAACTACGATGAGTAACCCTGTCGCGCTGAACACGTTCATAAGCGAAGCGCCGCCGATTGCCTTAAATACCAAAGAAGGTATCAACGCGACAACCGCGAGATAAATCGCGCCGAAAAGAGTGATTCTGTCGGAAACTCTCTTTAAGTAGTCGGTCGTCGGCTTACCCGGACGCTGACCGGGAATAAATCCGCCGTTTTGCTGAATACTCTTACTGATATCGTCGGGTTTAAACTGAATGCTGTTATAGAAATAAGAGAATACCAGAATCAAAACACAAAGAACGACCGTGTAAACCCACGAGCCTGTGCCCATATTCTGAGTGTACCAGTTATCGTTATTCCCGAAAAGTTCCAAAATCAGGTTGGGGAAACTTAAAATCGAGAAAGCGAAGATAAGCGGCATAACCCCTGCCGAACTGATTTTGATGGGAATGTGAGTGGACTGACCACCGTACATTTTTCTTCCCTTAACCTGTTTCGCGTACTGAACGGGAACCTTTCTTTCAGCGGAGTCAACGGTTACGATTGCCGCGAAGATAAGAATCGCCGCGAGAACGAATCCGATGATGATCCATAAAGAAGTGTCGTTCCAGTTGGTGAACATACCGATAATCGCGTTACCTGCCGTGGCGATGATACCTGCGAAGATCAGAAGCGAAACGCCGTTAGATACGCCGTAGTCGGTAATTCTTTCGCCAATCCACATCGTGAGAGCCGCGCCTGCGGTGTACACAACGACTAAAAACGCGTAACTTGCGAAACGAGCGAATCCTTCGTTGCCGAACAATTCGGCAGGAACGACGTAACCCTCGGACTGGTTAGAGAAAGTAACTAAGATACCTATCGATTGAGCGATAGCAAGTATAAGGGTTAAAATTCTGGTATAATTGTTGATTTTCTTTCTGCCTTCTTCGCCTTGTTTCGAAAGATTTTCGAGATATGGAATACCAACAGTTAAAAGTTGAATAATAATCGAAGCGTTAATATAAGGTCCGATGCCCATTGCAAAGAACGTTCCGTATTGCAATGCTCCGCCGGAGATACCGCTCATAATCTGCAAATAGGTGAAGTTATTGAAAGTCTCCTCCGTAATAAAGTGTACGCCCGGAACCGGAATATAACATCCGAGTCTGTACACGAAAAGCAAAGCGATAGTTATCAGAATTTTATTTCTGACGTCCTTAATCTTAAACGCGTTTACTATTGTCTGCCACATTTTGCCCTCCATTTATCTATGGTACCGTATAAGCGGTACGGGGTGTTTAGATTTGTTCAGCCGTTCCGCCTGCTTTTTCGATGGCTTCTTTTGCCGCGGCGGAGAAAGATTTCGCTTTAACGGTGAGCGCTTTGCTTACCGTGCCGTTACCTAAAACTTTCAGACCTAAACTGTCTTTTACTAATTTGATAAGGCCCTTTTCGTTGAGAGTTTCGATATCTACTACCGAACCCGCTTCGAAGTTTTCAAGAACCGAAAGGTTTACGATGCTGTAAACTTTTCTGAAATGGTTATTGAAGCCGCGTTTCGGAACGCGTCTTATTAAAGGCATCTGACCGCCTTCGAATCCGGGACGAACGCCGCCGCCGCTTCTTGCCCATTGACCTTTATGACCTTTACCACTGGTTTTGCCGAGACCGGATCCGATACCTCTGCCGAGTCTTCTCTTCGCCGTTCTTGCTCCCTCTGCGGGACTTATTGTATCAATTCTCATGTTATTACTCCTTATTTGACTTCTTCTACCGAAACGAGATATTTTACTTTATCGATCATTCCGAGAATACAAGGATTTGCTTCGTGAATCTTAAAGGAACGAATCTTTTTAAGTCCGAGCGCAGCCACGACTTTTTTGTGTTTAGGTAAAGTTGCGATAGTGCTTTTAACAAGCGTTACTTTGATTTTGCCGTATTCGGTTTTTTTCTTTGCTGCCATGATAAAAGTACCTCCTTAACCGTTGATTTCTTCGACGGTTTTGCCGCGGATAGCCGCAACTTGTTCCGCCGTTCTTAATGATCTCAACCCTTCGACAGCCGCTTTAACGCAGTTGATGGGGTTATTTGTTCCGTGAGATTTGGTTCTGATATCTTTAATTCCGACCGCTTCCATTACCGAACGAACGGGACCGCCGGCGATAACGCCGGTACCTTCGGATGCAGGCATCATAAGAACGGAACCTCTTCCGAACTGACCTAAAACTTCGTGAGGAATACTCGTTCCGAGAATAGAACAAGCAGTCATATTCTTTTTAGCCCTTGCGGTCGCTTTATCGATTGCTTCGGGAACTTCGGTAGATTTACCGAGAGCGTATCCGATTTTGCCTGCGCCGTCGCCTACGACTACGAAAGCAGCGAATCTCATATTTTTACCGCCTTTAACAACCTTGGTTACGCGGTTAACGGAAATAAGTTTTTTAATCAATCCGTCGTTTTCTTCGACTTTTTTGGGTGCTCTGTTATTATCTCTTGCCATAATTGATTTTCTCCTTGATTTTTTAGGCTTAGAACGTTAAGCCGCCCTTTCTGGCGCCTTCGGCTAAGTTCTCGACGCGTCCGGTATAGAGATAGCCGCCTCTGTCGAATACGACCGCGGTAATCTTTTTCGCCTTTGCTTTCTTCGCAATCAATTCGCCGACGGCGTATGCCTGCGCTTTTTTGTCTTTGCCTTCGAGCGTTCCTTTAATCTCTTTGTCGAGAGTGGAAGCCGTTACCAAGGTGTTACCCTTTACGTCATCGATTATCTGAGCGTAGATATGGGTCGTGCTGCGATAAACGCAAAGTCTGGGCGTTTCCGCGGTGCCTTTGACCTTAAATCTGACTCTTTTATGTCTTTTAAGTCTGTCTTTGTTTTTATTGATTTTAGTAATCATCGTTTTTACTCCTATTTAATTACTTTTCGCGATATAAATCGCACTCGGCAGACCCGCCCGATTTAGCGGGTCCACTAAAAGTGATTTAAAACTTAACCTTTGGAACCGGCTGCTTTACCGACCTTTCTTTCGATAACTTCGTCGCTATAACGAATACCGTATCCGTGATAAGGTTCGGGTTCTCTGATGCTGCGAACCATCGCCGCAAACTGTCCTACTTTTTCCTTGCTGATGCCTTTAACCACGATTTCGTTCGCGGAAGGACATTCAAGAGAAATTCCTTCGGTTTCGACGACTTCTACGGGGTGAGAAAAGCCTACGTTGAGTACGATTTTGTTACCCTGTTTCGCAACTTTGTAACCTACGCCGTTGATGATAAGGTTTTTCTGATAACCTTCGGTTACTCCATTAACCATGTTGGCGGTAAGCGCTCTGTATAAACCGTGTTTCGCTTTCGTAGGTCCTAAATCGTCGGCTCTCGTAAATTTAACTACGTTGCCTTCGACTGCGGGCGTGATGATGGGGTCGTATTCCTGAGAAAGGGTGCCTTTCGGTCCTTTTACGGTGATTACGTTGTTGCTAACGTCAACCGTTACGCCTGCGGGGATATGAATAATTTCGTTACCAATTCTGGACATATATAACCTCCTACCAAACGTAAGCGAGAACTTCCCCGCCCTGATGTAATTTCTTTGCTTCTTTACCGGTCAAAACTCCTTTGGAAGTAGATAAAATCGCAATACCTAATCCGCCGAGAACCTGAGGAATTTCGTCCGTTCCGACGTAAACTCTCAAACCGGGTTTGCTGACTCTTTTAAGTCCGGAAATAACTTTCTGATTTCCTTCGTATTTAAGAGTAATGATTATCGTACCCTGAACGCCGTCTTCGTATTTAACGTCTGCGACGTAACCTTCTTTCAATAAAATTTCGGCAATAGCCTTTTTAGTGTTGGAAGCAGGGATTTCAACTGTTTCGTGTTTTGCATTGAGAGCGTTTCTGATTCTCGTAAGCATATCCGCAATAACGTCTGTCATATTCTTTTTCCTCCTTTACCAACTAGCCTTTTTAATGCCGGGAATCTGACCCTTATAAGCAAGGTTTCTGAAGCAGATACGGCAAACGCCGTATTTTCTCAAAACCGCGTGGGGACGTCCGCAAATACTGCATCTGGTATAGGCTCTGGTGGAAAATTTAGCAGGTTTCTGCTGTTTATTTATCATCGCTTTTTTAGCCATTTTTATATCTCCTTATAACCTTACTTGTTAGCGAAGGGCATTCCGAGAAGCGCTAAAAGTTCTCTTGCCTCTTCGTCAGTATTTGCAGTAGTCGTGAAACAAATATCGAATCCTCTTACTTTTTCTACCTGATCGTAAGAAATTTCGGGGAATATAAGTTGTTCTTTAACGCCCATTGCGTAATTTCCTCTGCCGTCGAAGGATTTGTTGGGAACGCCTCTGAAGTCTCTGACTCTCGGAAGAGCGAGAGAAACGAGTTTATCGAAGAATTCGTACATTCTCGTTCCGCGAAGGGTAACTTTCATACCAACGTTCATGCCTTCTCTGATTTTGAAGTTTGCAACGGATTTTTTAGCCTGCGTAAGAACGGGTTTCTGACCGGAAATCTGTTTTAATTCTTCCTGCGCGAGTTGAACGCTCTTGCTGTTGTCTTTTACGTCGCCGAGACCGGAGTTAATCGTTATTTTAACGAGTTTCGGAACCTGGTTTACGTTAGTGTAATTGAACTTTTTTATAAGAGCGGGAACAACCTGTTCTTTATATAACGTTTTGATTCTGTTCGGAGTTTTCTCGGTTACAGATTCTTTAGCAACCTGAGTTTTCTTTTCAGCCATTTATATTATCCTCCGTTATTTGTTTTCCGCAGATTCTTCCGCGGTCGCTTTTTTAGTTTTTCTTTTAGCGGTTTTCTTTACTTCTTTCGCTTCTTTAGTCGCGTCGAGGAGCGCTCCGCACTTTTTGCAGATACGCGCTTTCTTATCCCCTTCGACTTTGTAAGCGACTCTGGTCGCTTTGCCGCATGCGGGGCAAACTACCATAACGTTGCTTGCGTCGATAGGACCTGCTTGTTCTTTAATGGAACTTACTTCCTGCGCGCTTCTTGCTTTTTTATGTTTTTTCTGTACGTTGACGCCGTCAACCACAACTCTGTTAGCCTTGGGAAGAGCAACTAAAACCTTCGCGGTTTTTCCTGCGTCCTTTCCTGTTAAAACCAAAACCGTGTCGTTCTTTTTAACTTTCATAGTTTTTCTCCTTATAACACTTCGGGCGCGAGCGAAATTATACGCATATAATCTTTATCGCGGAGTTCTCTCGCGATGGGCCCAAAGATACGGGTTCCGCGGGGTTGTTTCTGCGCGTCGATGATAACCGCCGCGTTTTCGTCGAATCTGACGTAAGTACCGTCGTTACGACGAACGCCGCTGGTAGATCTGACGATAACCGCCTTAACCACGTCACCTTTTTTTACCGCTCCGCCGGGGGTTGCGGTTTTAACGCTCGCTACGATAACGTCGCCGATGTTGCCCGTACGTCTGAAGGAGCCGCCCAAAACTTTAATACACATTAACTCTTTGGCGCCGGAGTTGTCCGCCGCTTTCAATCTTGTAAAAGGTTGTATCATTTTGCTTCTCCTTATTTAGCCTTTTCGATAATTTCGGCAACTCTCCAGTTTTTATCTTTGGACAATTTTCTGGTTTCAACGATTAAAACCTTGTCACCGATGCCGCACGAATTAAGTTCGTCGTGCGCTTTGAATTTATGAGTCTTTTTAACTGTTTTCTTATATAAAGGATGTTTATATCTTTCTTCGATGGCAACGACGACCGTTTTATCCATCTTGTCGGAAACAACTACGCCGACTCTTTCTTTTCTTAAATTTCTTTCCATAACATACTCCTCGACTACGCCTTAGCCTGTAATTCCTTTTCTCTTAAAAGTGTTTTGACCTTTGCAATGTCTCTCTTGCAGTTTTTAAGAGCCGCGGGATTTTCCAACTGACCTATTGCGTGACGGAAACGAAGGTTAAACAATTCTTCGGATAACTCCTTGAGTTTAGTGTTTAATTCGTCCACAGTCAATTCGCGAAATTCTTTCGTTTTCATTAACCTTCACCGCCTTCTTCTTTAATTTCTTGAGCGACTTCTTCTCTCTTGATAAACTTCGTTTTAACGGGAAGTTTATGTCCGGCGAGTCTTAACGCTTCTTTTGCGACGTCTTCGGAGACGCCTGCCATTTCGAACAGAACTCTGCCGGGTTTAACAACCGCTACCCAGAATTCTACGGAACCTTTACCGCTACCCATACGGCTGTCGGCAGGTTTTTTGGTTACAGGTTTCTGGGGGAATATATCTATCCAGACCTGACCGCCACGTTTGATAAATCTCGTGCAGGCGACACGCGCCGCTTCTATCTGATTTGCTTTAATCCAACCGGGTTCGGTAGCGATTAAACCGTAAGTACCGTAAGCCAATTTATTGCCTTTGTTGCATTTACCGGTCATTCTGCCGCGGTGAACTCTTCTTCTTTTAACACGTTTAGGCATCAACATAATTACGCTTCGCCTCCTTCAACCTTATTCTTTTTAGGAGCGCCTATAACTTCGCCCTTATACGTCCAGCATTTTACGCCTATAACGCCGAAAGTCGTGTGCGCTTCCGCGAAACCGTAGTCGATGTTCGCTCTGAGCGTCTGAAGCGGAATAGAACCTTCGTGGTAATGTTCCGATCTCGCGATTTCCGCGCCGTCGAGTCTGCCGCTGACGCAAACTTTAACGCCTTTAAGACCGCTTCTCATAGAACGGCCGATAGCCTGTTTCATCGCTCTTCTGAAAGATACGCGCTTTTCGAGTTGAGAAGCGATGCTTTCGGCGATGAGTTGAGCGTCCGCGTCGGGTTTTTTAACTTCGGAGATATTTACGGAAACCTGTTTGCCTTTGCAGATTTTAGCAACCGCTTTTTTGATTTCTTCGATTTCCGCGCCTTGTTTGCCGATAAGAACGCCGGGGCGAGCCGTATAAACGGTTATGGTAAGTTTGGAAGCCGCTCTTTCGATATTGATTTTGGAAATTGCAGCCTGATAATATTTTTTCTTTAAAGTATTACGGATGTCGTAATCTTCTTTAATGTTTGCCGCGAAATCTTTTTTATCGGCAAACCACTGGGTGTCCCAATCTTTAATTACACCGACTCTGAGTCCGTGCGGATTAACTTTCTGTCCCATATTTGTCCTCCATTACGCCTTTGCGTCCAGCACTACGGTTATGTGGCTGGTACGTTTTAAGATTCTGTACGCTCTGCCCTTGGAAACGGGGTTTACCCTTTTAAGCGTGGGACCCTGATCGGCATAAGCTTCGGCAACGTAAAGATTGTCTTTGTTCAATCCGAGGTTGTGTTCTGCGTTAGCCGCGGCGGACATGATAACCTTCTTTATGGGTTCGGAAGCCGACTTCGGAGTGTTTTCCAAAATCGCTACGGCTTCTTTATACCCCTTGCCCCTGATGATATCGAGAACGATTCTGACCTTATAAGGAGAAATCCTTACGTGTTTGGCGATCGCCTTCGGGCGTTTATCTCTTAATTCTTCAATCCTTGCGGATTTTTCTCTCATATTTTTTGCCATTTTACGCCTCCTATTTGGCACCGGTCGTTTTTTCGCCGCCGTGACCTTTAAAGGTTCTCGTGGGAGCGAATTCACCCAACTTGCAACCTACCATATCTTCGGTTACGTATACGGGCACGTGTTTTCTTCCGTCGTATACCGCGATGGTATGTCCTACCATCTGGGGGAATATCGTGGAAGATCTCGACCAAGTCTTTAAGACTTTCTTTTCGTTTTTATCGTTTAATTCTTCAATTCTCTTTAAGAGTTTAGGTTCTACATAAGGACCTTTTTTAACGCTTCTACTCATACTTGTCTCCTTAATTTATCCTGGTAATGATAAGTTTATTAGACGATTTCTTATGTTTTCTCGTCTTATAACCGAGAGCGGGTTTACCCCAAGGAGTAACAGGGCCGGGCATACCGACAGGCGATTTGCCTTCGCCACCGCCGTGAGGGTGGTCGCACGGGTTCATGACGACGCCGCGGACGGTAGGACGGATACCTAAATATCTCGTTTTACCTGCTTTACCGACTCTGACGATTTCGTGTTCGAGATTACCGACCTGACCGATGGTTGCCTTGCAGTTTGCGAGAATATATCTCATTTCGCCGCTGGGCATCTTTATGGTAACGTATTTTTCGTCACGCGCCATAATCTGAGCGCTCATACCTGCGGATCTCGCAATCTGACCGCCTTTACCGGGCTGCATTTCGATGTTGTGTACCATGGTACCTACGGGAATGTCTTTAAGGCAAAGAGCGTTGCCGACCTTGATGTCTGCAGTCGCGCCGCTTAATACCTTGTCCCCAACTTTAAGACCTACGGGCGCGAGGATATATGTCTTTGCGCCGTCGGCGTAATAAAGAAGAGCGATGTTCGCGCTGCGGTTAGGATCGTATTCGATAGATTTAACTACCGCGGGGATACCGTCTTTAGCGCGTTTGAAATCGATGATACGATATTTTCTTCTGTTGCCGCCGCCGATGTGACGAACGGTAATTTTACCTTGCGAGTTTCTTCCGCCGGACTTTCTCTGATCTTCGAGCAAAGATTTTTCGGGCTTTTTGGAAGTTATTTCGTCGTAAGCGCTCACCGTCATGAAACGACGAGCAGCCGACGTAGGTTTATATCTTTTAATAGCCATTTTAATTATCTCCTTCTATTAAGACAGAGAATCGAAGAATTCGATCGATTTGCTGTCTTTCTTCAATTGAACGATGGCCTTTTTGTAGTCGGGAGTATACCCTTCGTACTTGCCTTGTCTTTTCAATTTACCGCCGACTATCGCCGTGTTTACTTTTTCTACCTTGACGCCGAAGATTTCTTCGACAGCGAGTTTAATCTGCGTTTTGTTAGCGCTCTTTGCCACTATAAAGGAATATTTCTTATCTTTTATCCCTGCGTAACTCTTTTCGGAAAGCAAGGGTTTAATTATAATATCATGTGCAGCCATTATTCTCCGTAGACCTCCTTGATTTGTTCGGCAGCCTTCCTGGAAATAACGATCGTCGCGTTTTTAACGATTTCGTAAACGCTGATCTGGTTGACGTTCAGAGTGGTCAGCGCGGCGATGTTAGCGCACGCTCTGATAACCGCGTCGTCGTTGTTATCCATAACGATAAGCGCCGTTTTTTCGATTCCGAACGTTTTTAAGAACGTTGCCATTTCTTTCGTTTTGGGAGCTTCAACTTTTATTTCGTCGATAAAGAAGACTTCGTCATCTCTGATTTTCTGAGATAAAGCGGAAAATAAAGCAACTTTTTTGGCTTTTGCGTTCATTTTCTTGGAGAAATCTCTCGACTTGGGAGCGAAGACTACGCCGCCCTTAACCCATTGAGGGCTCCTGATAGAACCTTGTCTTGCTCTGCCGGTACCTTTCTGACGGTAAGGCTTTGCGCCGCCGCCGCGAACTTCCGTACGAGTAAGAGTGCTTTTCGTACCCTGTCTTTCGTTAGCGAGTCTGGTTACGACAGCCTGATGAATAACGGGTTCGTTGTATTCTGCATTAAACAAAGCGTCGGGTAATTCAAGATTGCCTACCACGCTTTTTTTCATATTATATAATGTTACACTTGGCATTGTCTTTCTCCTTACGCTTTAACGCTGTTCCTTAAAGTAACGATTCCTTTTACGGGACCGGGGACCGCGCCCTTAACAAGGATAACGTTTCTTTCCTTGTCGACTTTTACGACTTCGAGGTTTAATACGGTAACGTTCTCGTGTCCGTACTGACCGGCCATATGTTTGCCTTTGAATACTCTGGACGGAGAACTGTTAGCGCCCATAGAACCGACTTCTCTGTGTACGGGGCCGACGCCGTGGGTTTCTTTAAGTCTGTGATTGTTCCATCTCTTGATAACGCCGGTAAAACCGTGACCTTTGCTGACGCCCGAAACGTCGATCTTGTCGCCTTCTGCGAAAGTTTCGCAAGTTACGACGTCGCCGACTTTCATGTTTTCGGCATTTTCAAGTCTGAATTCTCTTAAGACTTTCTGCGCGGGGACGTTTGCTTTTTTGAACAAACCCGCTTGCGGTTTGTTAAGGGTGTTTTCCTTAACTTCGTCAAAACCGAGTTTAACGGCGGAATAACCGTCGCGTTCCAAAGTTTTAACCTGAACGACGGGACAGGGACCTGCCGCTATAACCGTTACCGGTATAACCTTTCCGTCGGCGGAGAAAACCTGAGTCATCCCCAACTTCTTTCCAATGATTGCTTTATTCATAGATAAAGTTCACCTCCGATAATATATAATGTTTTATTTTTTACAGTTTGATTTTGATATCAACGCCTGCGGGTAAGTGAATGCTGTCTAACAACTTAACGTTGGGCGAATAAATATCGATAAGTCTTTTGTGCGTTCTGATTTCGAACTGTTCTCTGGAATCTTTATCCTTATGCGGCGAACGCAAAATCGTAACGATTTCCTTTTCGGTGGGAAGCGGAATAGGTCCGCTTATCTTCGCGCCCGATTTCTGCATGGTTTCGATGATTCTCGAAGCCGCCTGATCGAGCATTTCGCTGTCATAAGACATAAGTTTGATTCTGATTTTCTGACTTGCCATTTGATGGTTTCTCCTTTTACCTAACTTTTTTTACTCTGTGTCAACTCTACCGTGTGTATCAAATTTTCGACATAAAAAACGTTCGCCGATACTTAAATTTTTTAAGTCGCTGCGAACGATTACTAATGCTTCGATTATTTGAAGTTAGTCGCAGTGGTCAAGCCACCACACTTGTCAACGGAAATTATCTGTCGTTTTCGCTACGAATTTCAGTAACTTTCCGTATCAACCCAGATTGCACAGCCTAATCATTATATAACATAAGGCAAAGGCTGTCAAACGATTTTATATATATTTTTAATATTTTTTTATTTTTTTTCAATAAAAAGATAATGCCGAAAAAGCATTGAATTTATATGCTTTTTCGGCGGATTATTCCTTTTTACGCTATTTGTTTTTTCACGAATTTGGGTTTTTCCGACCCCTCCACGACTTTTTCGTCTATAACGACTTTTTCGATGTCTTTTTCGGAAGGAATGTCGTACATTGCGTCAATCATAAGATTTTCGAATATACTGCGAAGACCCCTTGCCCCCGTTTTAAGTTCTATCGCGCGTTTCGCGACCGCTCTCACCGCGTCTTCGGTAACTTCCAGTTCGACGTTATCAAGCCCGATAAGTTTCTGATACTGTTTAACCAAAGCGTTTTTGGGAGCGGTTAAAATGTTTACGAGAGCGTTTTCGTCGAGCGGGTGAAGTCCTACCGTAATCGGAATACGTCCGACGAATTCGGGAATAAGACCGTATTTAATCAAATCCTGCGGCTGAACTTCTCTTATTAAATCGTAGTTGTCTTCTTTGATTTTTTCCACGCTGCCGCCGAAACCTAAAGAAGAACTTTCTTTTCTTTTAGCAACTATTTCGTCAAGACCGACGAACGCGCCGCCGCAGATAAATAAAATGTTGGTCGTGTCGATTCTTAAACATTCCTGCTGGGGATGTTTTCTTCCGCCTTGCGGAGGAACGTTGGCGACCGTACTTTCGATGATTTTCAGAAGGGCTTGCTGAACGCCTTCGCCCGAAACGTCGCGGGTAATGGAAACGTTTTCGCTCTTTCTCGCAATCTTGTCTATTTCGTCGATGTAAACTATACCCTTTTGCGCCTTTTCGATATCGTAATCGGCGTCCTGAATAAGTTTAAGCAAAATATTTTCGACGTCTTCGCCGACGTAACCCGCTTCGGTAAGAGTCGTGGCGTCCGCAACCGCGAAAGGCACGTCTAAAACTCTCGCGAGAGTTTTTGCAAGTAAAGTTTTACCGCTCCCCGTGGGACCTAAAAGCAAAATATTGCTCTTATCTATTTCTACGCCGTCCTTTTCTACGGGAGCGTGAATTCTTTTATAATGATTGTATACCGCAACGGAAAGCACTTTTTTCGCTTCGTCCTGCCCGATAATGTACTCGTCAAGTTTTTCTTTTATTTCGCTCGGTTTAAGCAAAGTAAAAGACTTATCGGCATTGTCTTTCTGCATGTCTTCTTTAATGACGTCGCGACAAATTTCAATACATTCGTCGCAAATATATACGCCGTTAGGACCTGACACAAGACGTTTAACGAGTTCCTTGGGTTTTCCGCAGAAGGAACAGAATAATTGTTCTTTATCTTCTTTCATATATCTCCGTCTTTACGGACGTTTTACGAATATTTCGTCGATAAGTCCGTATTCTTTCGCTTCTTCCGCCGACAAATAATTATCTCTGTCGGTATCTTTTTCTACGGTTTCGTAAGATTTGCCGCTGTTTAACGATAAAATCGTGTTCAGGCGGTGTTTCGTTTTAATGATATGGTCGGCTTGGATTTTAATATCGCTCGCCTGCCCCTGCGCTCCGCCCAACGGCTGATGAATCATTATTTCGCTGTTCGGAAGAGCGTATCTTTTACCCTTCGTGCCGCTGGACAACAAAAACGCGCCCATGCTTGCCGCAAGACCTATGCATATAGTGCTTACGTCGCACTTGATATAGTTCATCGTATCATAAATGGCAAGACCTGCCGTTACGCTTCCGCCCGGGCTGTTGATGTAAAGACAAACGTCTTTATGCGGGTCTTTGCCCTCGAGATAAATAAGTTGCGCCACGACCGTATCGGCTACGGCGTCGGTTATTTCGCCGGTTAAAAAAATTATTCTGTCTTCTAAAAGACGGGAATAAATATCGTAACTTCTTTCGCCCTTGCCCGTTTGTTCTATAACGTAAGGAACCACGGTGTTTTTAATATCCATTTTGATCTCCGATAACTATTTTGCTTTTAAGGACGCGCCGCGTCTTTTTTATCCGTCCGATTATTTCTTGATTTCGTTTGCGCTCTTTAAGAAGTCGAAAAGTTTTTTAACGATGATTTCGTTTTTAACGTAATCCAACTGGCGGGCGGCCATATCCTTTTTAAGGTCGGGCGCTTTTTTGCCTTGCGCTTTAGCCATTTCTTCGATTTTGGCGGTAACGTCTTCTTCGGTCGCGTCGATTTTTTCTTCTTCGATGATTTTGCCGATGACGAGTTGAGATTTAACCAAATCTTTCGCCTGATCGTAATAGCCTTTTCTGTATTCTTCCATAGTCTTTCCTACGTATTTAAGGTAATCTTCCAGTTTAAGACCCTGATAGGAAAGTCTGTAACTCATTTCGTTGACCATCTGGTCGATCTGATTGTCGATTAACGCTTCGGGAATAACTACTTCTGCGTTTGCGGTAACCTTTTTAACGATTTCGTCTTCGATTTCGCGTTCCGCTCTGTCTTTATTCTGTTTTTTGAGTCTTTCTTTGATTTCTTTCTTGTAAGCGTCCAGAGATTCCGCGCCTACCGCGTCTTTAATGAATTCGTCGGTGAGTTCGGGAAGTTCTTTGGCTTTTATTTCGTGGAGTACGATATGAAATACGGAATCTTTACCCTTTAAGTTTTCCGCGTGATAATCTTCGGGGAACTTAACGGTAATATCTTTTTCTTCGCCGATTTTCATACCGATAATCTGATCTTCGAAACCGGGAATAAAGGTGTTGCTGCCGATAGTTAACGGCTGTTTTTCCGCCGTGCCGCCTTCGAATTTAACGCCGTCGACCGAACCGGAGTAATCAATGGTAACCGTGTCGCCCGATTCTACCGCTCTGTCGGTAACGTCTACCGTTCTGGAATTTCTTTCCTGTAAACGTTTAAGTTCGTCTTTTACGTCGGCTTCTTTAACATTATACTCAACTTTCTTGAAAGTTATACCCTTATATTCGCCGAGTTTGACTTCGGGTTTTACCGCTACTTCGGCAATCATGGATATGCCTTTTTCGGAAATATCTTTAATGTCGATATCGGGGCGGGCAACCGCTTCGATGGAGGGTTCTTTATCTAAAACTTCTTCGTAATATTTAGGGAACGCGATGTTTATGGCTTCTTCGTAGAAAACGCCTGCGCCGTACGCGCTTTCGAGAACCTTTTTGGGAACTTTGCCCTTACGGAAACCGGGCATGGAATATTTGCCTTTAACTTTTTCGTAAGCGGCGTCGATGGCTTCGTTCCATTCTTTCTCTTCAAGATTTATGGTAATTTTAACCGTGCTTTTTTCGGTTTTTTCAAATGTGTATTTCATACTGAACTCCTGTTAATTCAAAATTCTAACATATTTTATCATACCGCAATTTAAATTGCAACTTTTTATGCGGTTTAAATTACTTTAATTGATTTTCATGCTTATCGGGAAAGACAAAAATCGATTTATAATCGGTGTAAACAACAAAACCGGCTTTTGCCGACGGCGGTTTTTTGACGTGTTTTTTTAGAGTGTAAACGATTTCCGTTTTGCCGCCTTCTCTTCCTTTCGAATAATAAGCGCATATTTCCGCAGCCGTTTTAAGAACGGAATCTTTAACTTCGTTTTTCTCTATTATAACGTGGGAAGAATGATAATCTTTAGCGTGAAGCCAGGTGTATTCCCCTTTGCTCAAAGACAAAAGTTCGTCGTTTTCGAGATTGTTCCTGCCTATCTTTACCGAAACGCCGTCTATTAAGTACTCTCTGAACTTTCTCTCGACGCGTTTTTTTCTCACGTCGGTTTTTTCTTTCAGCGCGCCGTTTAGCGTCAACTCTTCTTTTATACCGTTAAGGTCTTCGATTTCCGTCGCCATGCTAATAAAATCCGTTACGCTTTCAAAGTATTCCACTTCTTTTTCGGCTATTTCTTTTTGTTCGGATATAGAAACGAGCGCGCGTTTTTTCTTGGCGTATTTTTTAAAATAGTTTTCGCTGTTTTTTGCGGGGGAAATACGGTTATCGAGTTCTATCGTTATAACGCCTCCGTCGTAATAATTGTCGAGCGTTACTTCCGTTTCGTTGCCTTTTATTTTATAAACGTTAGCCAGAAGAATTTCGCCTTTTATTCTGTCCGATTCGAGATCGGCGGCTGCGCGTTCCTTCGTTTTTATAGCCGAAAGCCTTTTTTTCGCCTTTTTAAGAGCGGCGTTCGTTACGTTCATTAATCTTTCTTTAAGGGAAAGAAATTTTTTCGCTTTTTCTCTTTTATCGTAGTAATACTCTTCCGCTTTATACAGTTTATCGAAATATTTTTTTCCGTCGGCAACGGTTTCGTAGGGCAAGACGAACACGTCGGTTACGTTTTCTCCGTTTACCGTTACGCACGGGTTCGGTTTCGCGTTTAAGAGAAATTCTTTTATAAACGAATAGAAATCTTCCGCATCGCTCGTTTTTATCGCAGTTTTGCCCGTAACTTTTTTATATCTTTCCGTCATCTCTTTCGCCGTGGAAAGAGCGATTCCGCTTATATCCGACGCTAAAAAAGACGGTAAATCTTCGCCGACGAAAGACTGTAAATCTTCTGCAATGCTTTTGTCGGAAGGCAGTTTTTTGTTTTGCGTCGGCGGAAAGACGTAGTCGCAACCGACTATAAGGGGTCTCACGCCCACGCCGAGCATGTTTATTCCCCTGTTGCCGCCGAGTATTTTGCCGTTTTCCGTCAATATAACGTTTGAATATCTGCCCATAAGTTCGGCGTAAATGGTTTTAACCGAACCGCCGAAAAACTCCGAAGACGAAACAAAATCGAGTTTAACTATTCTGTCAAACCCGACGAGCGAAATCTCTTTTACCGTAGCCGACAGTAAATGCTTTCTTAAAAGCATGCAAAAGTTAGGCGCGGTTAAAGGACTTTCCGTTTCCCTTTTAATTATTCCTATTTTCGGACTTGACGGGTCGGAATCGAGAAGCAGTTTTTCCGTTCCTTTGCCCGTGTATATTGTTAAAACTACGGCGTCGTTAGACGGCTGAACGACCCTGTTCACTTTTCCGCCTTTTAACAAGTCGTTCAGTTCCGCGCAAAGATATTTTAACGTGAATGCGTCCTGAGGCATGGTTTTTCCTTTAATTTGAATGTTTTTCCGTTAAGATAGCGAAGGGGGCTTTTTTCATCGAAGAACAAGGTCAACGAATACGCCGTAAGCAACTGCCTGTAAACGCCTTCCTTTTTATTCTGCTCGTTTTCCCCGTATTTGCCATCGCCGACGACGGGGTGTCCTATATGCGCGAGGTGCGCCCTTATCTGATGAGTTTTCCCCGAATGTAAAGTTACTTCGAGAAGCGATTTACCGTTGTCGTAGTCAAGGACTTTATAATCCGTTCTTATTTCTGCGCTGCCCTTAACCTTTTCGTCGGTTACCGTAACCAAAGAATTTTCCGCGTCTTTTTTTAAATACGCTTTTAATTCGTCGCTTTCCTTTTCCGGTTTTCCGAAAACTTCGGCTATATACTTTTTATCGAAAACGCGGTTTTTAAACCCGCCTGTAAGTTCTTTTTCGGCGTTTTCGTTCAAAGCGAATATCATAACGCCCGAAGTGTTTCTGTCAAGGCGATGAATAAACCTTGTGTTTTCGTTCTCGTTTTTAAGGTAAGCGAAAACATCTTCCGATAAAAATCCGCTTTTTTTGTTTACAACGATTACGTTGTCGTCGGAATATAAAATTTCGCAAGGCGCAACCGCTTTTTCTTCGTAGTATACGGTAACGTTATCCCCGACGTTTAACGTTACGTCGCAGTTGACCCTTTTACCGTTTACTTTAACGTCTTTTTTACGTAAAGCTTTCCGAAGAGAGGAATAAGGAACGCCCACCGCGGGAGAACAAGCCATTCTCGATAATTTAGTTTTTTTATCGGAAACAAAACTTTTCAATACTCTTTTCTCCCCTTTTTCGGTAAATCCGTATAAAATTCGGTAGAATAACCATTGACCCCCGTGGCTCCGACTTTCCCCGTTTTCGGTAAATCCGTATAAATGTCCGCAAATTAATACAGCCCGCGTTTTCACGCTTTTAAAAGATGCGAAACGTTTATTAAAGGACTTCCGTTTTCGGAAGTCCTTTACGTTGTTTTTATTATTAGTCTTCGGTGTCTTCTTTAGGTTTGATGCAAAGAAGAACGACGATTCCGATAAGACACAGAGTACCGATAGAAAGGAATACGACCGACCAGACGTTGTTTTCCAACCAGTGGTTGTCCGGTGTAACCGTTTTCGGATAACCGTTTACTTTTATAATGCTCGTTTCCGCTTGCGACAACCTGTTGTTGGCGGTAGATCTTACAACGCATTTTATTTTGTACTGACCTACTCTGTCGGGAGTAAAGGAAACGTCTCCGTTGAAACCGATTGCCTTTACGTTATCATAAGTAAATCCGTTTACGTTATAGGATTTATCGGTAACGTTTTTCGCTGCGGGAATTTCTATCCATTCGGAAGTTTCGTTCGCTCTGTACCAAAGGGTGTAAACCGTTTTATAATCGGTTGCGGTAATATCGAAACCGGTCGCGATATAATCTTCGCCGATATAACCTTCGCCCTGTCTGCCGTCGCACGTTACGGAAATGTCCGCGTTATCGTAAACGGTAAAGGTGAAAATGTAAGGCTTGTACGCGCCGAAATATTCTTTGTTGGAATCTTTGTCGTCGGTATAAACGAACTCTTTCGCTTTCATTTCGTTACCGCTTTCGTCGATAAAGGTTACGTAGAAAGAATAGTCGCCCGCTTCCGTCAAAGGAACTTCGAAACTCGAAGTGGTGGAAGTCGTGGAAGGCGAAGAATAATGAACGGTGTATTTAAGATTTTCGTAAGAAGTGAAATCGTCGGACACCATATCTTTCATCGAAGGAATTTCCAACTTTTCGCCGGAACCGAGACAAACGTTCATCGGTTTTCCGCTCGCGTCGGTTAAAACGTTGCCGTCGTCGTCTTTCTGAACGAGACGGTCATTAACCGCCGCGGTAAAAGCTTCGATGGCAGTCGTATCCATATTGTAAACGGGAGCGGTATCGTCGCCGCTTTTTACTTCGAAAGTGTATTCTTCGTAAACTTTTTCATTATCGGAAGAATCGACTATTTTAATAGTTTCCATACCTTCTTTGCCGAAATCGAGTTTTCCGAAAGTTTCGCCTACGTAAACGTCTTTACCTGCTACAATCTTAATATTTTTGGAGTTGCCGCCCAAAACCGCGTAAGCGGTGGCGGTTACCGAGAAACTTGTGTCCTTTTTAACGACGTTCGCGCCGTTAAAGATTTTATCCGAAAGGGTAATTCTTTGATAAGCCGTTTTATCGAAAGTCCCGTCGGTCATTTTGAAAGTCTGCTTGAAGTTGCCCGTCGTATCGGAAACTTTCTGATCCACGCTCTTTAATACGAGTTCGCCTTCCGCGTTGCCTTCGGCAGAAGCCTTGAAAGAAACGGAAACCGCGGTTTTGTCCACGTTAGCGACTTTATAGTAATTTCCGCCGACAACTGCCGCGCCGCCGTTTACGATGGCGTTAATCAGATTATTTTCAACGAAAAATTTAACGTTTACGTCGCCGTCCGCCACGGCATAACCGGCTGCGCCGTTAAAGGTGAAAGAACCGTTTTCGAAAACGAGAACGTTTTCAATGGATTTGTCGTATTTGCCGTCGGTATTTTTATTACCGTTCGCGCCGTAAGAATCGGCGGTAAGCGTAAGGGTTAATTTGGTTAAACCCGTATAAGAAAATTCAAGACCCAGGTCGTCGGCTACGAGTTGGTTTTCGAAAGACAACACGTCGTTGTTTTTAAGTTTAGCCGAAAGATTTTCCCCGTCGAATTCCATCGACGCGCCGGAACTTACCGTAAAGAAAGTATTCGGGGAAGCTTCCGCTTTCGCAAGGGAAAAGTTCATGCAGCCGAAAGCCGCCGCCAGACTTAACGCGACCGCCGCGATAAGAGTTATTATTTTATAGGATTTTGCCATTTTCATACAAGCCGAAAACTCCTTAAAATTTATTGTAGCGATATTTTCACTAATAGTCTTTACTATTTTACACTTAAAAAAATAGTTTGTCAATCTCCTTATGACAATAATTTGTACTATTTTTCGAATTATGCGCATATTATGTCCGCGATTCCGCCATTTTACGGGGTAACCAAAAAATTTTCGCCCGAATAGTATGTAGAAAGAAAAGGTTTTAGGTCTTGTTACAAATGATATACTATTTACTTATAACGGCTTTCACCGTAAGCGTGGACTCCCTTCTTTGCGGATTTTCCCTTTCTTTCGGGAGAAAAAATAAAATCCCCGTCGTTCTCGGTATAACTTTAACCGTTTTCGCAATGTGCCTTATCGCGAACTACGCCGCGATGATTCTATCTTCCGTGTTAAACGAAAAAACGGCGTGTCTCGGCGGAATCGTTTTAATAGGAACGGGCGTGTTCGGGCTTACAAAAAAAGAAAAGGAAAGCAGTAACGACGACAAGAGCCTTACGGCGAAAATATTTCTTACGGGGTTTGCCGTGGGACTCGACGGCGCGTTTGCGAATCTATCCCTTTCCCTTATGGGAATAAACTCGTTTTACGTTCCCGTAATAATCGCGCTGATGCACGGAATTATGGTTTTTATCGGTATTTTGCTTTCGGAATTCCCAATCTTGAAAAAAGCCGAAAAACTTTCCTTTCTCCCCTCGGTTATCCTTATAATTTTAGGTTTATACAAACTTTCGGGGTTGATTTTTTAATCGCGATAAATGAAAAATCCGCGGTTTTAACGCGGATTTGTTTTAATATTCGGGTTTTAATATGGTTACGCTTTTTTCGGTATCGAATTTATTCCAGGGCGTAACGTCCGTCGGCGGTTGTACTCTGAAAACCATTCTTTCTTTGGTTACGGGATGAGTGAACGCAAGGTAATACGCCCAGAGCGCGAGATTGCCTTTTTTCGCGGCGGGTCCGCCGTAACGCATATCCCCGTAAACCGGGCACCCTATCGCGTTCATCTGAACACGTATCTGATGACTTCTGCCCGTATGCAATCTCACTTCGGTAAGATAAAGTCCGTCCTTTTCGTCTAAAACGTTATATTCGAGTTCGGCGAACTTCGCGTTCGCTTCCCCCGCGCTGCAGATATAAACCATATTGTTTATACTGTTCTTTTTCATATAATGGGTTAAAACGCCTTTGTCTTCCTTGGGTTTACCCGTTAAAACGGTGTAGTACCTTTTTTCGAAATCGCCGTTTTTCATCTGTTCGGAAAGTCTTGCGGCGGCTTTTGAAGATTTTGCGAAAACCATTACGCCGCCCGTCGGTCTGTCAAGACGATGTACCAACCCTACATAGACGTTGCCCGGTTTATCGTAAGCGGTTTTTATGTACTCCTTAATCATCGTAAGAAGGTCTTTATCCTTACTGTCGTCTTCGCAGGACGGAACGTTTTGCGGTTTTAACACCACTATTATGTGATTGTCTTCGTGAAGTATGTTAAGTTCTTCCATTTTATCTCCCGTTTACCCAGATTGCCGAGTTTCCGCAAGGCAGAATAACGTTTTCTTCTTCCGTTTTAAGCCCTACTTCGTAAGCGGATACTTCTCCGCCCCTGCCTTTTTTAACGGCAATTTCCAGAATATTTTTCATTACCTGCGGCTGAAGCCCCGTAGTGTAACTGTTTATAAGAAAGAAAAGCGGATTATCCGATAAAACCTGTTCGCAAAGGGATACGAGCGGGAAAATTTCTTCTTCGAGTTTCCACATTTCACCGTTGGGTCCTCTGCCGTAACTCGGCGGGTCCATAATGACGGCGTCGTATTTTCTGCCCCGTCTTATTTCTCTTTCCACAAACTTTTTGCAGTCGTCTATTATATATCTTATTCTGTCGTTTTTTACGTTCGAAAGTCTTGCGTTTTCGCCGGCGCGTTCCACCATTCCTTTCGCGGAATCGACATGGCACACTTTTGCGCCTTCTTTCGCGCATGCGACGGTCGCTCCGCCGGTGTACGCGAAAAGATTAAGAACGCTGATTTCTCTCTCGGCGTTTTTTATGAGGT
>JAEDMA010000070.1 GCA_016295005.1 Christensenellaceae bacterium | reverse complement strand
GAAATATCAAAACGTTATTGCGGTTTGGGAGATAAATACCCCGATTATCGCAAATTGTCGGAAAAAGAAAAACAAGAACTTGATACGAAGTACGAAAACTCTTTAAAAAGATATAAAGACCACCCTGCATTTGCAGGCGTAATATTTGTTGACGAGCCGGGAAGCGATATGTTTGCGGGAATAGGACGTGCTAAAAGGGTGTTTGAAAAAGTATGTAAAGATAAATTATTTTTCGTAAATTTATTTCCATACTATATCACCCCGAAACAGTATCAATTTGGTTGGGAGGAAATAGACGAAGAACCGAGTAACCATTACGCCGTTTCCGAAAAAAGCAACATTTACAGATACGAATATTATTTAAAAAAATACGAAGAAAAAGTTGATGCCGATATAATATGTTACGATGCTTATCCGTTTGAAAGCGTAAGAAATTACGGAACTTTTATTCATAAAATACATTTTGATTTAACTCAAAGAATAGGAAATTATTGCAGACAAAAAGGTAAAAAGTTCTGGTTTGCATTACAAACGGGTGGTTTATGGTTTGATAGGGTTAGAGTACCTTCGTTTGGCGAAGCTCAACTTGACGTAAATATTCCGCTTGCCTTCGGTGCTACGGGCTTTATGATGTACACAGGTTGTTTTGCAAACGATTGTTTAGAAAATAAATTAGAACACTCCGGAATAATTGAAAGATTTGGTGAAATAACTGAGCAATATCCTATATATCAATACGCATTTATGCAACTAAAAAGTATAGAAAAAGATATTGTAGGAGCAAACTTAAAAGGCGTTATATTAGGAAAGGGCGACTATGTGAGTTTGTTGCCGAAAAATAAAACCGCTAACGAAATTGATTTTGAATTAACTTCCGGGTTTGGTTCGGATGTGGTTTATTCGGGCGGAATACCTAATTACGACTCTATAGAAATAGAAAAATTCGGAGAACTTATTGAAGTTCAAGGCACGTCGCAATGTTTGGTATCATGCTTTGAAAAGAATAATCAAAATATGTTTTTGGTTGTAAATAATTCTCCCTACGTATCTGCAACTGTTACTTTATCTTTTGATAAAGAGTACAATTTAGAGTATATAAAAGGAACGGTTAAATACCGTAAAACCGCTCAAAATTTAACGATAGATATTTTGCCTGCAGGTGAAATTGCATTAGTAAAAATTATTAAGGAATAAAATATGAAAAGCAAAAATTCAATAAAGTTAATATTTTTAATTTTGGTTATATCTTTATGTTCCGTATGTTTTTTAATAAGCTGTGCTAATCAAAAGGGAAGTTTGTCTGTAACATATACTTTTAGGGGTGTTCACGATTTTAAAGGAAAAATCGGACAGTTGCAAAAAGAAGATTTGTTAGAAGGAGTTGAAGTCATCGGTTCGGACGGAAAAATTTATATTCCGCAAATTGAAAACGATATTGACTTAACAAGTTCGGGCAAAAAAGAAATAATTTACTCGTATAACGGTGAAGTTACGAAAGCATACGCTTATATTTACGGAGAACCGTCGTTTTATATAGATGACGAATTAAAAAGTCAAGACAAGATAGATATAAGTTTTAAAAATGCGTTTTCATCTAATAATTTTACAAATAAAATTATTGCAAAAGACTATTTTGGCAAACCGTTAACCGTAACGGTAAAACTCGAAAGCGATAGTTTTGATTATAAAGTCGGAGAATACACCGTCGTTTACCAAGCGGAAGATTGCGTAAATCAAAAAATTGAAACTACAATTATTTATAACGTTTATTCGGAAAATACTATAATGGTAGAAAAAAACGAGTACGAATATTATGTTCAAGACAACGAAATTGAAATGAATTGCAATATAAATAGCGATACTTGTTTTATTATGATAAACGGTAATTTAATAGATTTTTACGATTATTCGTTTAATAAAAGTAAAATCGTAATTGATAGTAATTATTTACGAACACTTGATATAAAGGACGAATTTTATACCGTAAACGTATTTACTACCGAAGATTATACTTCTTTTAAGTTAAAAATAAAAGATAACGGAACTCCTGTTTTTGATACTTCTGCTATATCAAACGCCGTATATTATTCGGGAAAAATTAACAAATTAGAAAATCCAGCGCCTTTAATAAAAGGTCACGAATATAATTATGAATTTACTTTAATTGATAAAGATAATAATTCGTGGACTACGGACGATATTTTAAATGCAGGTTATTACACCGTTCAAATTAAGGCTATTAATAAAAACGACACGACTAAAACTTTCACCGAACAATGCGAAATAAAGGTTGAAATAACTGAATACACTTTGGTTGAAGATTTTATCGATTCAAATTTGTATTCTTACTATGCAAACGATAATATTTTTGGAAATTATCAAGTAAAAAAATATGTAAAAACGTCAACATCGGAACATTCGGCTGAAAATAATAGATTGATTTTTAAACTTAAAAATAATGAATATGATAATTTAAAGTTGGAATTTTACATTGACGAATATTCTTCAAAAAATAATTTTGATTTGCACTGTAAGCAATACGTTGATAAAAATCCTATAATTTTACCCGTAGCGTATGTTGACAGTTACGGAAATTTAGTTGAAAAAACTGATATAGAAAACAAAAAATGGTACACCGCAATATTTGATTTAAGCGAAGTAAAGAATAACGAAAAAGAATTAGAGTTTGGTATTTATCCGTCGATTTTCGATAATTCCTCAACATTTACTTTATACTATAAAAACGATATATATGCAAATTTAGTTAATTTTTCCGACTTAATAGGAAGTAAAGAGGTTGCATTTAATGATATTTGTTCAGGAGTTGAACTTGTAAGTAAATTTACCTTAAAAAATTACGCTAATTTTAACAAAACATATCAAGTAACCGTAAACGGCAAAAAAAGTGCGTGGGATTCAAGATTATTAATAAGTAAAATTGCAAAAGACGGAGTAGTAGGCGAATTTACTTTAAAACAAAATTACTTAAAATCACTCTCTTTTGATATATACTACGAAGAAATTTTTGATAAAAACGGAAACCAATTAACCCCGAAAGAACTAAATATTTTAAACGGTATTCATTTTGAAGATACTTTAAACGGTGTAACTACTTTTAAAGATGAAAACGGAAATTTAGTTTCAAGAGAAAATCTTCAAATAAAAGAGTGGTATAGGGTAACTGTAAACCTTGACGGAATAAAAGTTAAAAACGACCAAGATAATACCGGAATAAACTTATATTTATGCGGTAGTCGTGATAATGCAACCGCAAAGGTATTTATCAAAAACGTTGAGAACGAAGAATATACTGATAAGCATTTCGCAGTTTTTGATTGTCAAAACGGAACTCCCGTAATTTATCAATACTTAACGGACGGAGAAAGTGCCGAGAATTTTATTCCTACCAAACCAAACGACGGCAAACTGTATTCTTTTGACGGTTGGTATCAAGGCGAAGTTAAGTTTGATTTTAACACACAAATCAAAACAAACATTATCTTAATGGCAAAATGGATTGAAAGAACCGAAGAAGATAACGATAACGACGTTATCGACGACGGCAATATAAATTTTTAAAATTTTCAAAGCAGGGTAAAACCTGCTTTGTTACTATGGAAGGTTAAAATGTTAAAGTGGCTTGAAAACGCTGTGTTTTACGAAATATATCCCATATCTTTTTACGATTATAACAACGACGGGAAAGGTGATTTAAAAGGAATAATAAACAAAGTAGGCTATTTAAAAGAATTGGGGGTTAACGCAGTTTGGTTTAATCCTATTTTCAAATCTCCGTTTAAGGACGGTGGCTACGATATAGTAGATTATTACGAAATTGATGAAAAATTCGGAAGTATGCAAGATTTGGAAGAACTTATAAAAGTTTTTCACGAAAACGGAATAAAAGTTATATTAGATTTGGTAATAGGTCACACTTCAAATAAGCATAAGTGGTTTAAAAAATCGGCTTTGAAAACTAAAAATAAATACTCCGACTATTATATTTGGACGGACGATTCTATGAACTCAAACGAGGCAATATACGGCTTATACAACAGAAACGGTGGCTATATTAAAAACTATTACGCAAGTCAGCCGGCGTTAAATTTCGGTTACAATCAATTAGATTTAAATAGTCCTTGGAAAATGCATTATAAAGATGAAAGGTTAAAACCTTTAAGAAACGAATTTTTAAATTTAATGCGTTTTTATTTAGAAAAAGGAATTGACGGGTTTAGGGTAGATATGGCGTCATCGGTTATAAAAGAAGGAAAGAATTTTGATGGCGAAAATCCGTTCGACGATAGCGACGAAGGTTTAGAAGGTGTAAAGTGGTTTTGGAACGAAATTCTTGGAACTTTAAGAAAAGAGTATAAAGATAAAGTTTATATTGCCGAGTGGGTAGTTCCGCAAAACTCCATAGGAAAATGCGGTTTTGATATTGATTTTTTAACTCACGATACTTTAGCGTTTAACGAACTTTACAGAAACGAAAATAACACTAATTTAGATAAATATTACGAAAAGGGTTACAATTATTTTTCTCGTGAAGGTAAAGGAAGTTTAGATAATTTTGTAAAATACGTAGAGTTTTTATATTCAAAAATTGATAATAAAGGTATGTTTACCGCTCCAACCGGCACTCACGACGAAATTAGAATGGGTACTTATAAAGACAACGATTTAATTAAGTGCATTTTTGCCTTTTTGTTGACGATTAAGCAAATTCCGTTTATTTATTATGGCGATGAGTTAGGAATAGAACATAATTTTACGGTAAGTAAAGACGGTGGCTTAAAAAGGACGGGAGCAAGAACTCCTATGCTATGGAACGAAGAAAAAGGTAGGGGTTTTAGTCAAAAATCTACAACTTATTTACCTGTTTCAACTAAAAAAGGGATATCGGTGGAAAGTTTAACGGAAAAAGAGAATTCTATCCTTAACATCGTAAAAGATTTAATAAAAATTCGAAAAACTCACAATTCTTTAAAGGTTAGTGCAAAACAAGAATTTATTGAAAAGAGTTACCCCGCAATATATAAAAGAACGGGTGAAAATGAAGAAATCGTCGTTATGATAAATCCTTCTAACGGTGTTTATAAAAGAAAAGAAGAATATAAAAAAGTTCTCTACTTTAATAATTGCGAAATTTTAAGCAACGAAATTATTCTTAACGCTTGCAGTTTCGTTATTCTTGAAAAGTAAAAAAATAAAGGTGGAAAATGAAAAAGATAACGTTTTTACTTTTATGCTTATCAACAACTTTATGTTTGTGGGGTTGTGGAAAGTTTGATAATCAAAATGCAATATATACCGTTAGATTTGTAAATGAAAACGGAATAGAACTATATTCACAACTTGTAAAAAGCGGAGAAAAGCCGTCGTATTTGGCAGAAGAACCTACGAAAGATTCTGATAATTGCTATGATTATGCTTTTAGCGGTTGGAACGGAGATTTAAACGCACCAATTACAAAAAATAAAACTTTTACGGCGAAATTTGATAGAATCGGCAAGAAATTCAATATAACTTTTGAAACCACTAATGGTGCTATATTATCAATTTCTAAAATAGAAATAGAATACGGAGAAAATTACGATGTTACGAGTTATGAGCCTAAAATTCCGTCGGGTTACGAGTTTAAAGGTTGGAAAAACAAGGCGGATGATAAGGTTATAACGAAAGGAGTATGGAATTACGAAGAAGATATCGTAGTAATTAGTTTGATAGAAGAAGTTGATTCCGAAAAGAGTTGGACTGAAGGTGTTTATTGATTATTTCTATTAAACCGTAAAAGGATAAATTGAAAATAAATATAAAAGTATAGGAGTAAAAAATGTTATTTGATTTTTATGGGGACAGTATAGTTTTTGGCTACGGAGCAAGTGACAGTAGCAAAAATTTTGTATCGTTAGTAGGAAAGTATTATAACGCCAAAGTAAATAATTACGGAATAGGCGGTACAAAATTCACAAGGGCAAAAGAAGTTAGTTTGATGGGGCACGTCAATGATATGGACTTTAATATAAGGTATCCTTTAATTGATAAGTCCGCCGACTATTTTTTCGTTATGGGCGGGACTAATGATTGGTCGCACGGAAAACCTTTTGGTGAAAACAACAGTAAAAACTTTTATGAATTTAAAGGAGCAATAAACAATTTTTTTGATAATTTATTAAAAGACTTTAAAAAAGAGCAAATTTATATTATAACTCCAATTAAAAGATTTAACGGTAGTAACAAAAATAACGCAGGCTATAATTTAGATGATTACGTTAATGCGATAAAGAATATTTCTAAAAATAGAGATTTAAAATGCATAGATATTTATAATGTTTTTGACGAGCCAAACGTAGAAACTTCTTCTCAATTTTTCGTTGACGGAATACATCCAAACGATAAAGGTTATGAACTTTTAGCGAATGCAATAATAAAACAAATTCAAAGGTTTGAAAATAAATAACTAAATAAAATAACGGAAAACCCGTATGAATAAAAACGCAAGTAAGCGAGAAAATTCATGCGGGTTTTTATATATGGTTTTTAAAATGTTTTTATAAATGTGTCGGTCACCGCTAAAAATATGCGGAGCAACGCATATTTTCTTAACGCTCATTCAAATTCTGTCTAATAAACTTAAAATAAAAAAGTCTAACACAAACTAACGCTTGACTTTATTTGAACTTATTATTGAGTTTTGACGCTAAAGTAACAGGAAACTTGCTTAAGTAATTTGAAAAGACATTGCTGTCAATAGAAGATATTGTAAAAACAGAGTGAACAAATAAATTATAGTTTTATGTAAGTCGTGAGATGAACTCACGGCTTTTAATGGTATAGAAATCCCCGCGATAGTCGCGGGGTTGGAAAGAGGCTATTGCCGATGAGACAAATGGACT
>JAEDMA010000005.1 GCA_016295005.1 Christensenellaceae bacterium | reverse complement strand
TTGTAACGTTGCCGAGTATAGTTACGCTCGTTAAACTGTTGTAATTATAGAACGCATAAGCAGATATCTTAGTTGCATTTGTTAAAACAATTTCAGTTACCAATTCGTTATTAATATATAGACCCTTTGCTAAAACAAAAGGCTTACTGGAAAAACTGATTTCCGCCCACTGGTCAATTGTTCCCGTGTAGTTTACGTATGTCAAGTTGCGGCAATACCCGAATGACCCTTCACCAATACTTTTTACGCCGTTGCCTATTGTTAAGCTTGTTAGATTGCTGCAACCATAGAATGCCTGATTACCAATACTTGTAACGCTGTCGGGAATTATAATGGTTGTTAAATAAAGATATTCCATAAACATTTTATCCGGTATACTTGTAGTTCCTTCCGGTACGACGTAGGTTACGGCGTGATTTGCAACGGGTTGTTTAAACATTGCTCCGTCGTAATAGGCGCTGTTTTTTGCAAAGGAAATTTCCGTTAAACTGTCAGGAACGTCGTTTATATTATCGCCGAATAGGTAATACAAGGCTTTATTGTATACGCCGGATATGGTCAGTTTTTTAATAGAAGTACACCCTTCAAACATTTTTTCCGTGTAGTTGTTGAAAGCGCCGTCAAACGTAACCGAAGTGATTTTCGTGTTGTTTTTAAATACATCTTCTCCGATTGCTGTAACGGGTTTGCCGTTTATTGCCCCCGGAACAATAACGTCCGTTGCGGAGCCGATGAATTCCGTTATGGTTATTTCTCCCTTTGTTTCGGAATACTTAAAAGAATCCGTTACCCTTTCCCATTTGGCGATAAGAGTTATATCTCCCGTTAAAACCGTTCCGTCTATAAACCTGACGCTGTTTAAGAACCAACCTGCGAACGCGTAGCCGTCTTTTTTAATTACGGGGAGAGTATAGTTTTCTTTATAGTTTATCGTCATAGGCGGTACTTCGCCCGCTCCGTCGGAATCAAAGGTTATCGTGCTTTTCGCGATTACCCATTTTGCCGTAAGTTTTGCGCCGCTCGTTCTGTTCCAGATTTCCGATTGAGAAAAGTCTGTTTCGTTTTCTTTCCACCCGAGAAACACGTAATCTTCTTTTTCGGGTGTGGGCAGGGTATACGCTTCGTTATAAGTTACTTCCATATCGGAAAACGGCGTTCCGCCGTTACTGTCGAAAGTTATTTTATATTTATTTGCAATCCACTTTGCTTTTAAGGTAACGTTTTCCGTAACAGTATACGCAAGGAAGTTCCATTCGGTAGTTTTTACAAACCACCCTGCGAAAGCATAGCCCGTCTTTACGGTGATATCGGGTTCTTTCGCCTTTTTACCTTCGGCAACTTGTTGGTTTTCCACAGGCGTTCCGCCGTCGCTGTCGAAAGTTACCGTGTAAGTTTCTTTTATCGATAGGTTACCGTTTACAAGGTCGTATAACCATTCTTTTTCCGTACCCGTGTAACCGTAAATTTCCTTATATAATTCGTATGCGGATTTTCCGTTCACTCCCGTTGCGCCGTCCTTGCCGTCGGAACCGTCCTTACCTTTTGCAGGAATACCTGTGTCGGTAGAACCTATCCACCAGTTGCCGTTCGTTCCGATAAAGGGCGTTTGCCCGTCGGCTCCGTCTTTGCCGTCCTTACCGTTTTCGCCGTCTTTGCCGTCAGAGCCGTCTTTACCTTTTGCAGGAATACCCGTATCGGTAGAACCTATCCACCAATTGCCGTTCGTTCCGATAAAGGGCGTTTGCCCGTCCTTGCCGTCTTTACCGTTTTCGCCTTTAATCGTCGCCAGCCATTCTTCGTAGGTAAGCGGAGTCGAACCGTTCGATTCGGCGTGGGCGGCGTAAATCTTGTAAACGGAGTAAATTCTGTCGTTGCCGGTTTCGGTGTTGTCGGAACACGCCGCGCCGACGAATACTATCGAACATACGGCTAACGCCACCGTTAATAGGGTAAGTAAAAACTTTTTCATAAAAAACCTCCTATAAATAAAAAAAGTGCGCCTACCGAAGCAGACGCACAAAAAACGCAAACTCCGATAGTCGCCAAACCAATCGATGAAAAAAGCAAGAACTCATATATGCCTATGCCGTGTTCCATGTTAAGAATTTGCGTTTTTATCAAATTCAACATAAAACACGACGAAATCAAGGCGTATTTTCCCTTTAAAAAAATAGCCCTTGCTTTAAAAGTATTCGATTGATTTGGCATAAACAATATAGCACATTAGCGGACGTTCTTCAAGCCTTTTGGCGGTAAAACGCGTGGTTTTCGGATATTTTTGCATAAAAAAGCCCGACTTTAACAAAAGTCGGGAAAATTTATATAAAATTAAAAACGTCGAAAGGTTATTAAACGAAAAGCGTTTTGTGTTCGTTTTCGCGTTCGTTTTTGAAAAGGTTATAAAGGTCGTTTGCGAGAACGTCTTTGTTAAAGCAAGCCAAAGCCGTCTTTTTAAGTTTGTCCGCGTCGCTTTTTCGCGTCAACACGGGAACGGTTGCTTTTTCGCAGATAAGGGGTAAAACGTCCGAATCTTTTTTGACCGCAAGAACTTTTATATACAGGGGAGAAGACAGCGCGTCGAAGATAAAACTTTCTTCTATGCCCAAAAGGTTGGCGGTTAAAATTCGTCTTATTCTCGTTGCGGGGTAACGCTTTGTCGCCACCTTTTCCACGTATTTATCTATGTTGAAGTTGTCTTTCGCAAGCGCCTTTATTCTGTTTTCCAACCCTTCCGTGCAGTCGGAAATTTTAGCGAGTTCTTCTGCGGACGAGGTAATTATTTTCGCCATAGTTATTTTATCCGCTTCGAAAGGATAGTCTTCCAACTCTCTGTACACGTAAGGCGGCACACACTTTTTAGTCTTTCTGAACTTGCCTTCCTTAATCGCCTTTCTTATACTCGTCGCGCTGGTTATTCCTTTTTTAAGGGTAAGGTCGTTGTGGTCGCCTTCGCGAAGCATCGGAAAAATGTCCATATCGGGATTTGTTTTCAAAATCGCCTTGGTATATTCCAGCCCCAAAATGTTGTTAGGGGAATTCATAAGCGATTCGTCGAACATATCTCCGTAAAGGGATTGTACCGTTAAAAATTTTGCTTTCGCGAGCGAAATTCCGCCCGAAAGATAGTCTTTAAGCACCTTTTTAAAGTCTTTCGTTTCGCTGTTTAAGGCGGAAGCAAGGCTTATAAAGTCGCTTTTATTTCCGCTTTCCGCGCCGAAACATATCCCGTCTGTTAAGCCTAACGAGTTGACGGTTTTTATTCCGCCGGAAGCGAAAAGTTCGGCGTTGGCGGTGGCGAACACCGTCGGCAGTTCTATAACCGCGTCTGCTCCCGCGATAATCGCCTGACGGGCGCGTTTAAATTTATTGAGAACGGCAGGTTCGCCGCGTTGGGTAAAGTTCCCACTCATAACCACGACGAGATTTTCCGCTTTTAACTCGTTTTTTATATATTCTATATGTTTTAAGTGTCCGTTGTGCAGGGGATTGTATTCGGCAATCGTTGCGCAAAATTTCATAAAAAAACAAAAACTCCCATATAACAATTTACTTTTTGACTTAAAAGGTGTAAAATATTCGTTGTCGGTCGGAATTCCGCATCGTAGCGGGGAAATCCGTTTACACCGTAATTGTACAACATTTTGCGATAAATATAAAGCAAATAAAATAAAAACTTTTTTAAGGAAGGGATTTATATGTCAGACGTACTGTTGAAAATCAAAGAAAGCGCGAAAGCGCTCGGTAAAACCATTGTTTTACCCGAAGGCGAAGATAAAAGGGTGGTTAAAGCGGCTTCGGTCGCCGCTAACGAAAAATTAGCGAAAATCGTTCTTTTGGGCAACGCGGAACAAATAAAAGCCGCTAACCCCGACGTAGATTTATCGGGCGTAAGAATCGTCGATCCCGTTACCGACGCAAATACCGATAAATACGCGCAGATACTTTTCGATGCGAGAAAGGGTAAAATCAGCAAAAAAACGGGTCTGCCCGAATATGCAGACGTAAACGCGGCGAAGGCGTATATTCTTAAAGATTACACCATGTACGGCGCGTTGATGTTGAAAAACGGCGACGTAGACGGTATGGTTTCGGGCGCATGCCACTCCACGGCGAACACTCTCCGTCCCGGGCTTCAAGTTATAAAAACCAAAGCGGGCGTTCCGCTCGTTTCTTCCTGTTTCGTAATGATAGCGCCCGAAGGCGGCAACAAATATTGCGAAGACGGCGCGTTCGTTTTCGGCGATTGCGGTCTTAACCAGAACCCCAACTCCGAAGAACTTGCGTACATTGCCGTTTCTTCCGCCGATAGCGCGAAGACTATAGCGGGATTAGAACCGAGAGTCGCTTTCCTTTCCCACTCTTCGAAAGGCAGCGCGAAACACCCCGACGTAGACAAAGTAGTAGGCGCTGTAAACAAGGTAAAAGAAATCGCGCCCGACCTTAAAGCCGACGGCGAATTCCAGTTCGACTGTTCCATCGTTCCGTCGGTTGCGGCGAACAAAGCGCCGAATTCCGAAATTGCGGGGCATGCGAACGTGCTTATTTTCCCCGATCTCGACGCAGGCAACATAGGTTACAAAATCGCCGAAAGATTAGGCGGATTTATGGCGTTGGGTCCCATTTGTCAGGGCTTTGCCAAACCTATAAACGACCTTTCCCGCGGTTGTTCTGCGGAAGACGTCGTCGCGGTTATCGCAATCACCGCTATTCAGGCTAAATAACAAAGGAGTTAAATAAATGAAAATTCTCGTTATAAACGCAGGCAGTTCCTCTCTTAAATATCAACTTATCGATATGGAAAACGAAAGCGTCGTCGCGAAAGGTATATGCGAACGCATCACTTTTAACGGCAGCAAATTGACGCAAAAAACCGCCGAGGGTAAAGAAACGGTTATTCTTCAGGACATGCCCACGCATAAAGAAGCGATGGAACTTGTTTTAAAAGCCATGCTCGACCCCGAAAAAGGCGCGATTAAAAGCGTAAAAGAAATCGGCGCGGTAGGACACAGAGTTCTCCACTCGGGCGAAGACTTCAAATGCTCGGTGGTTATCGACGAAGAAGTAATAAGAATCTGCGAAAAGAACGCGGAATTAGGACCTTTACATATGCCCGGCGAAATCGCATGCATAAAGAGTTGCCGCGAAGTTATGCCCGGCGTTCCCATGGTAGCGGTTTTCGATACCACGTTCCACGCGACCATGCCGAAAAAGGCGTATATGTACGGTATTCCCTACGAGGCGTACGAACAATATAAAGTCAGAAAATACGGTTTCCACGGCACTTCGCATAAATTCGTTTCCGAAGAAGGCGGCAAAGTGTTAGGAAACAAAAACGCCAAAATGGTAATCTGCCATTTAGGTAACGGTTCTTCCATATCCGCCGTTAAAGACGGTAAATGTATGGATACTTCCATGGGATTTACTCCGTTGGAGGGCTTGGTTATGGGAACGCGTTCGGGCGACATCGACCCCGCGGCGGTAGATTATTTGAGAGTCAAACTAGGTCTTAAAGACAACGAAGTCGTAGACTTTCTTAACAAAAAATGCGGCATGCTCGGTATCAGCGGATTTTCTTCCGATTGCAGGGATTTGACGGCAGCTGCCGAAAAGGGCGACGAAAGAGCAAAACTCGCTCTCGAAATGGTTGCTTACAGAGTTAAAAAGTACGTCGGTTCTTACGTTGCGGTACTCGGCGGCGTAGACGCGATATTCTTTACCGGCGGCATCGGCGAACATTCTCCCGAAATCCGTAAAATGGTTATGGAAGGAATGGAATTTTTGGGAATCGACTTCGACTTTACAAAGAACGAAAATTGCGGAAACGGTACGGTAGAACTTACCAAGCCGAATTCCAAAGTAAAAGTTTACGTGCTTCCCACCAACGAAGAACTCTCTATCGCAAGGGAAACCAAGGACCTTTGCTTATAAAAGATAAAAATTCCGCTAAAAAAAGTTGACAACGAAAAACTTATATTATATAATTGTAAGGCGTTTTTGAGAAGTATTATGATTATCGATTTAAGAAAACTCAAAGCAAGCGGCAAAACGGAAACGGATTTTTATTTCGAATTCGAGCCGCGGGAAGGTCTTTCTTCGTTGCCGGAAGTTACCGTGCTTTCTCCCGTAAAGGTTACGGGCAGGGCGGTGATAACGGGTAACCACTCCATGTTTATCGAAGGCGAAGTAAACTACGTTCTTTCGGGAAACTGCACAAGGTGTCTGGAACATACCGAAAAGGAGTGCGTCGCGGAATTTTCCGGCGAAGCGGAAGAGAACGACGAAGAATGTTATGAACTCGTCAACGATGCGGTTGACGTGAAAAAAATAGCGGAAGAAACAATCATATTGAACTTGCCCGTAAACTTTTTGTGTAAAGACGACTGTAAAGGAATCTGCGCGGGGTGCGGAGTCAATCTCAACGACGGGATTTGCAAGTGCGGAAAATAAAGAAAAGAAGGTAATTACAAATGGCAGTACAGAAAAGTAAAACGTCTAAACAGAGAACGAATACCAGATACGCTCAATGGAAATTAGAAACTCCCAATCTCGTAGAATGCCCCCAGTGCCACGAATTGAAAGCGCAGCACAAAGTTTGCGCTAAATGCGGCTACTACGACGGAAAACAAATCATAGACGTAGATAAAAAGGCTAAAAAAGACTAATTGATTTTATAAAACCAAAAAGTAAAGCCGAGTGTTTTCACTCGGCTTTTAGCGTTTTAAATAAAATTCGGGGTTTTCGGGTTATAACGCGCGACTGCGATTTTTAAGAACGACGGAACAACTTACGCAAATCCCTTCTTCTCTGCCGACGAACCCTAACCCTTCGAGAGTTGTTGCGGAAATTCCCGAGTTGTCGACGGGGATACCCAGAACGCGGCATAAATTATCCGCCATGAAAGGGATAAAAGTTTTAAGTTTAGGCTTTTCCGCCATAATAACCGCCGAAAAACTTTCGGGAACGTACCCTTTTTCGGAAATCATGGCGACGACCTTTTTCAAAAGAATAACGCTGTCGGCGTTAAGATACGCGGGGTCGTCGTCGGGGAAATAGTAACCTATATCGCGAAGCCCCGCGGCAGATAATAACGCGTCCATAAGGGCGTGAGTCAAAACGTCGGCGTCGCTGTGACCTAAAAGACCCTTTTCGTGGGGAACGGTAACTCCGCCGATAATAAGTTTTCTGCCCGAAACCAGTTTGTGACAATCGAAACCGACGCCCGTTCTAACGTTTTCGGAAAGATAAAGTTTTTCGAAGTCTTCCTTAAAGGTAAGTTTAACGTTTTTCGGGTCGCCTTCGAACAGCCGCGGGGTAGTTATATAATGTTTATATAAGTCGCCGTCGTCGTTATAAGATAAGCCGTTCCTTAAAGAAAAGGCTTTTTTTATTTTGTCCGCCGCAAACCCCTGGGGGGTCTGTACGCAATAAAGATTGCTTTTTCCGACGTATCCGAACTCGCCGTCAAGGGTTTCCGCTTTCACCACCGTATCTCTTTGGGAAACGACGGGAACCGCTCCGCCGTATTTGATAGCGGTATCTATACAATCGTCTATAACTTTCTGAGTCACGAAAGGTCTTGCGCCGTCGTGAATCAAAATTATATCCCCGTCGGCGACTTTAAGGGCGTTTTCGACCGATTCCGTTCTCGTGTTTCCGCCGATAACTACTTCCGCGTCGCCGCACAGTTTTTTTATCTCCGAAAAATCTTCTTCGGAAGAAGTGACGATAACGCGCGAAACACGCTTGTTTTTGTAAAAAGCGGCAAGCGTTCGCTCTAAAACGGTTTTTCCGTCGAAGGGGATAAGAAGTTTGTTTTTATTAAACCCCGCGCGTAAGCCTTTGCCGGCGCAGGTGATAATCGCGGTAACTTTCATAAAACTCACTCGATAATGATTCTGTAAAGTTTGTCGGCGTCTTCTTTTCTTACCGTTTCTTTTACGTCGAGAATCTCGAACGTCATGGTGCCTGCGGAAAAACCGAGTTCGCAAACGTCGCCCACTTTAATCTGATGGGAAGGCTTTACGCTTTTTCCGTTGATTTTAACTTTTCCGCCGTCGCAAGCCTGGTTTGCGAGCGACCGTCTTTTTAATATTCTGGAAACTTTCAGAAACTTATCTATTCTCATAATTGCCTTATTTTACGCTTTAAACGGGCAAAAAGAGCGATTTTAAAACTTTTTCCGTTAAAACGCTTGACTTTATTTCGATTTAGTAATAATATTATAAAATGCATTATGATAGGTTTAATATCGAATCTTATCGCATTTTTGAAAAAACGAGAGAAGAAAAACAGTAAAATTTCACAAAATCCGATAATAAAAATCAATATAAACCCCATAACCTGCCGACGGAACTATTATACTATAAAATTTCCGTTTTGTAAATAACGTCGGCGAAGAATTTAATTTTTTTAAGGAGAGCGTTTAATGGCACGTAATCTACCGGAAATCGAATGTGGCAAGATTAAGAGAAAAACTTTCAGCAGAATCAAAGAAGCGATAGAACTCCCGTATCTTGTCAAAATTCAGAAAGACTCTTATGATGCGTTTATCAGGGAGGGGATAGGCGAAGTTTTGGAAGACTTCTCACCGATCACCGACTATTCCGACCACTTCGAATTGTACTTTTTAGACTACAATTTAGACGGAGAACCCAAATACGACGAGAAAGAATGTAAAGACAGAGACGCGACGTTCGCGCGTCCGCTCCGCGTAAAGGTTCGCCTGGTAAACAAGGTCACCGACGAGGTTATGGACCAGGAAGTATTTATGGGCGACTTCCCCCTTATGACGGATAACGGGGCGTTCATAATAAACGGCGCGGAAAGGGTAATAGTATCCCAGCTTGTCAGATCTCCCGGCGTGTATAACGGAATGGAAGTGGACAAGTCCGGTAAAAAGATTTACGACACCACCGTTATTCCTTCGAGAGGCGCGTGGCTGGAATTCGAGCAGGATTCCCAGAACGTTTTGTGGGTACACGTAGACAGAACGAGAAAACTCACCGCGACGGTACTTCTTCGCGCGTTGGGTTTCGGAAGCGACGCTTCTTTGGCGGACCTTTTCGATAATAACGCGATGATTGTGTCCACTGCCGAAAAAGACACTTCAAAAACGGAGGCGGACGGTCTTGTCGAACTTTATCGCAGATTGCGTCCGGGCGAAATTCCCACCGACGACGCGGTAAGGACTCATCTTAAAAACATATTTTTCGACCCCCGCCGTTACGATCTGGCAAGGGTGGGCAGATACAAATTCAATAAACGTTTAAGACTCGGCGCGAGAATCGTCGGGTTAAAATCGTTTGAAGACGTTATTTCTTCCGACGGCGAAGTGCTGGCTACTAAAGGGCAGATTATCGACAGGCTTACCGCAGACGCAATTCAGGATGCGGGGATAAACGTTTTCTATGCGGACGTGAACGGCGAAAGACATAAAGTTATCGCAAACAACGTGGTAAGTTTCGAAAACGTCGTCGGGATAAAACCCGATGCATTCGGACTCTTGAAATACGTTTATTATCCCACCGTGGAATTCTCCAAAAAGTTGGCGGCTGCCGCCGCGACGGAATCCGCGGAAGAAGTTGCGGAAAAATATAAGAAAGAAATCAACGAACTTTTCTATATCGGCGAAAAGGAAATAAACGGGGAAGAAAAACCCGAAGACAGAAAGAACGAAGAAAAGGCCAAGGAAACGAGAATCAAATTCGTCGAAGCCTGCGTCAGATTCGAACAGCTCGTTGCGGAAAAATTCGACGGCGTTCTTGATTCCGAAGACAAAAAGACTATCCGCCCGTTGATGGAAAAGTTAAATCATAAACATATAACGGTAGACGATATCGTAGCCGCGGTATCGGTAAACCTCGACCTTAACGCAGGCATCGGCGAAGTGGACAACATAGACCACTTAGGCAACCGCCGCGTGCGTTCGGTCGGCGAACTTTTGCAAAACCAATTCCGTATCGGTATCGCAAGACTCGAAAGGGTAATAAAAGAAAGAATGGCGACGCAGGACCCCAAGGAAGTTTCCGCGCAGGGTCTTATAAACGTGCGCCCCGTAAGTTCTGCAATCAAAGAATTCTTCGGTTCTTCTCAACTTTCGCAGTTTATGGATCAGACCAACCCGATTGCGGAACTTACTCATAAGAGAAAATTATCCGCGTTAGGACCCGGCGGTCTTAACAGAGACAGAGCGACTTTCGAAGTCCGCGACGTTCACCACTCCCACTACGGCAGAATGTGCCCGATAGAAACCCCCGAAGGTCAGAATATCGGTCTTATTTCTTCGCTCGCGGCGTACGCGCAGGTCAACGAATTCGGATTTATCGAAGCGCCTTACAGAAAGGTAGAACACAGACTTAACGCAGACGGCACTATGGAAACGGTGGTTACCGAACACGTAGACTATTTAACCGCCGACGAAGAAGATAATTACATCGTAGCGCAGGCAAACGAACCGCTCGTCGATAACAAATATTTCGAACACGACCGTGTTTCCTGCCGTCACAGAGACGATATAACCGAAGAAGTCAAAGAAAGAATCGATTATATGGACGTTTCGCCGAAGCAACTTATATCGGTTGCAACCGCGCTTATTCCGTTCCTTGAAAACGACGATACCAACCGCGCGCTCATGGGATCGAACATGCAGCGTCAGGCAGTTCCGCTTTTGTGCCCCGAAAACGCAATCGTCGCGACGGGTATCGAAAGACGTATCGCGTACGACTCGGGCGTTATGGTTAACGCCAAAGAAGCCGGCACGGTAAAGAGCGTAGCAAGCGATAAGATTGTAATCACCGGCGAAAACGGCGACGTAACTTATAAACTTAAAAAATTCGAAAGAAGCAACCAGGGTACCTGCCTTAATCAGAGACCTATCGTCGAGAAAGGCGAAAAAATCGAAAAAGGGCAAACCATTGCGGACGGTCCTTCCACGAGAAACGGCGAACTTGCGCTCGGCAGAAACATTATGGTCGGGTTCATGAGCTGGGAAGGTTATAACTACGAAGACGCTATTTTACTTTCGGAAAAACTCGTTCAGGACGACGTTTTCACCACTATTCATATAGAAGAACACGAAATCGAAGCGAGAGATACGAGACTCGGCGAAGAAGAAATAACGAGAGATATACCGAACGTCGGAGAGGACGCTCTTAAAGACCTTGACGAAGACGGTATCGTAAGAATCGGCGCGGAAGTAAATTCCGGCGATATTTTGGTAGGTAAAGTAACGCCCAAGGGCGAAACCGAACTCACTCCCGAAGAAAGATTGCTTCGCGCGATATTCGGCGAAAAGGCGAGAGAGGTAAGAGATACTTCCCTTAAAGTACCGCACGGCGAAGGCGGCGTGGTAATCGACGTCAAAATCTTTACGAGAGCGAATAAAGACGAACTTTCGCCCGGCGTAAGCAAACTCGTCAGGGTATACATCGCGCAGAAACGTAAAATTTCCGTCGGCGATAAAATGGCGGGCAGACACGGTAACAAAGGCGTTATTTCCAGAATCTTACCGCAAGCGGATATGCCTTTCATGGCAGACGGCACGCCGTTGCAGATAGTTCTTAACCCGCTCGGCGTTCCTTCCCGTATGAACATCGGTCAGGTTCTCGAAGTACACTTAGGACTCGTTTGCAAACAACTCGGCTGGAAGATAGCGACTCCGGTATTCGACGGCGCTACCGAAAAAGATATAAGAGAATTATTCAAAGAAAACAATATACTTAATCCCGACGGCGAAGTCGACGGCAAGATACAACTTTACGACGGAAGAACGGGCGAACCGTTTGAAAACAGAGTTACCGTCGGTCAGATGTACATGATAAAACTTCACCACCTTGTCGACGATAAGATTCACGCAAGAAGTACCGGACCTTACAGTCTTGTAACGCAGCAGCCTTTGGGCGGAAAAGCGCAGTTCGGCGGACAACGTTTCGGCGAAATGGAAATCTGGGCTTTGGAAGCGTACGGCGCGGCGCATATATTACAGGAAATTCTTACCGTAAAATCGGACGACGTCGTAGGAAGAATCAAGACTTACGAATCTATCGTAAAGGGCAACAATATCAGCGAACCGGGTATCCCGGAAGCGTTCAAGGTATTGCTTAAAGAATTGCAGTCGCTCGCTCTCGATATGAAAGTGCTTACCGAAAATCACGAAGAACTTTCTCTTAAAGATCTTCTCGAAAGCGACGTGGACGATATACCGAACGTTCGCGAAAAATCGCACTTCGACGAAGTTGAACTCGGCGATAACGATAAAGACGACAAGAGCGAAGCGGAAGAAACGTTGTTCGAAGATACCGAAAACGCGGATATCGACGAATTCGAGTTCAATTCCAAAGACTTGTTCGACGACGAAGACGACGAAATCGATACCACCATTCCCGACGGCGATTTGTTTGACGACGATTTCGACGATGACGGCGATAAAGAGTAAGGAGGGTATTATAAATGTTTGAACTTAACAATTTCGATTCTATACAGATAGGCGTAGCCTCTCCTGAAAAAATCAGGTCGTGGTCGTACGGCGAAGTCACTAAACCCGAAACCATCAATTACAGAACGCAAAAACCCGAAATGGGCGGTTTGTTCTGCGAAAGAATTTTCGGGCCGACCAAAGACTGGGAATGTCATTGCGGAAAGTATAAACGTATACGTTATAAAGGCGTTATATGCGATAAATGCGGCGTAGAAGTTACCAAGAGTAAAGTCCGCCGCGAAAGAATGGGTCACATAGAACTTGCGGCTCCCGTATCGCATATCTGGTATTTTAAGGGTACTCCTTCGAGAATAGGTCTTATGCTCGATATGAGTCCTAAGGCGCTCGAACAGGTGCTTTATTTTGCCTGCCACGTCGTTTTGGACCCCGGTAACACTCCGCTCGAATATAAACAGGTTATAAACGACAGAGAAAAAATCGAATACGAAGAACAATACGGCGCAGGCTCGTTCAAAACGGGTATGGGCGCGGAAGCGATAAGAGAACTTCTTATGGCTGTAGACGTCGAAAAGGAAAGCGCCGAATTAAAGAAAATTCTCGAAGAAAACACTTCGGGACAAAAGAGAATACACGCGGTAAAGAGAATAGAAATAATCGAAGCGTTCAGAAAGAGCGGAAACCGTCCGGAATGGATGATTTTAACCGTTCTTCCCGTAATTCCGCCCGAACTTCGTCCTATGGTACAGTTGGACGGCGGAAGATTCGCGACGTCAGACCTTAACGATTTGTACCGCCGCGTAATCAACAGAAACAACAGACTTAAAAAACTTATCGAACTCGGCGCGCCCGAAATAATCATAAGAAACGAAAAGAGAATGTTGCAGGAAGCCGTAGACGCTTTGATCGACAACGGCAGAAGGGGCAAAGCGATAAGCGGCGCGGGCAACAGAGAACTTAAATCGTTATCCGGTATGCTCCGCGGTAAACAGGGAAGATTCCGTCAGAACCTTTTGGGTAAACGTGTCGACTATTCCGGTCGTTCGGTTATCGTCGTAGGGCCGGAACTTAAACTGTATCAATGCGGTCTTCCGAAAGAAATGGCTCTCGAACTTTTCAAACCTTTCGTAATGAAAGAACTCGTTCAGAGAAACATTTGCCATAACATTAAAAACGCAAAACGTACCGTAGAACGCGCGAAAACCGTCGTTTGGGACGTTTTGGAAGACGTAATAAAAGACCACCCCGTAATGCTTAACCGCGCGCCTACTCTTCACAGATTGTCTATACAGGCGTTCGAACCGGTGCTTATCGAAGGCAGAGCCATTAAACTTCACCCGCTCGTTTGCGGCGCGTTCAACGCCGACTTCGACGGCGACCAGATGGCAGTTCACGTGCCTTTGTCGGTAGAAGCGCAGGCGGAAGCAAGATTTTTAATGCTTGCGTCCAACAACATTTTGAAACTTTCCGACGGCAAACCGGTTATGAGTCCTACGCAGGATATGGTCATGGGCGCGTATTATCTTACGCTTATCCGTCGTCATATCGGCAGAAAATATAACGAAAAACGCAGAGAAGACGAAAACGGCGTGTTATACGGCGTTCCCGAATATACCGTTTCGTACGCCGATCCCGAAGAAGCCCTTATGGCTTATCAGACGGGCAAAATCGGCTTGCAGGACGAAATCTCCGTACGTCGTACGGTAACGCTTCCCGACGGAAGAAGTCATACGGGCAGAGTTTATACTTCGGTAGGTAAAATCATATTCAACGAAGCCATTCCGCAGGATTTGGGATTCGTTACGAGAACTACCGACGACGATTATCTTAAATTCGAAATCGACGGCAGCACCGACAAGAAAAAAGTCGGCGAGCCGTGCGGAAAGAAAGATCTTCAGAAAATAGTCGGCGCGTGCTTCAAACGTCACGGCGCGGCGGGCGCGGCGGACGTTCTCGATAAGATTAAGGCGTTAGGGTATAAATATTCTACGGTCAGCGGTATTACCACCAGCGTGTTCGATATGCACATGCCCGAAGAGAAAGGGGCTATCTTAAAAGAAGCCGAAGGGCAGGTATTAAACGTAGAGAATCTTTATAAAAAAGGTTTCATAACCGACGAAGAAAGATATAAAAAGGTAGTTACCATCTGGAAAAAAGCGACGGACGACGTTTCCGTCAAATTGCAGGCCGCTCTCGACGAATTCAACCCCATTCTTATGATGGCGAATTCCGGCGCGCGTGGTTCTATCGACCAGATTAAACAACTCTGCGGTATGCGTGGTCTTATGAGCGACCCGAACGGCAGAACCATAGAAATCCCCGTTAAATCGTGCTTCCGTGAAGGACTTTCCGTTCTGGAATACTTTATTTCTTCGCACGGTGGACGTAAAGGTCTTGCGGACACCGCGTTAAAGACGGCAGACTCCGGTTATCTTACCCGTCGTTTGGTAGACGTTTCGCAGGAGGTAATCGTTAAAGAAGACGACTGCTTCGCGGAAAGCGGCGAAGCGGTAAAGGGCGTAGTCGTTCAGGCGATTAAAGGAATGAAAGGCGAAATTATCGAAAGTCTGCACGATAGAATCGCGGGCAGGTTCGTCGTTCACGACGTCGTTAACCCCAAGACGGGCGAAGTTATGGTAAAAGCCAATGAAATGATTTCCGAAGATATGGCGGACGAAATCGTCAAAGCGGGTATCGAAGAAGTCGAAATCAGAAGCGTATTTACCTGCAAATCCAAAACGGGCGTCTGCGCTAAATGTTACGGTAAAAACATGAGTAACAACCTTCCCGTACAGATCGGCGAAGCGGTAGGTATCATCGCGGCGCAGTCCATCGGCGAACCGGGTACTCAACTTACCATGCGTACGTTCCATACCGGCGGTATAGCAAGTACGGGCGATATCACGCAAGGTCTTCCGAGGGTTGAAGAACTTTTCGAAGCCAGAAGACCTAAACACGCGGCAATCGTCTGCGAACAGACGGGCGTAGCGAATATCGAAGAAAAAGACAAACTTATTCACGTTATCGTAAAAACGGACGACGGCGAAGAAAAAGATTACACGATACCTTTTGGTACCGGCGTTATCGTAAAAGACGGCGACAGAGTCGAGCCGGGCACAGTTTTGACCAACGGCTCGGTTTATCCGCAGGATATATTGAAAACGCAGGGTATTAAAGGCGTTCAGAACTATATATTAAGAGAAATACAGAGCGTTTACCGTTCTCAGGGCGTTGACATCAACGATAAACACGTTGAAATCATCGTTCGTCAGATGATGAAGAAAGTTCAGGTAGAAAATCCGGGCGATACCGATATTCTCCCGGGCGAAAAACTCGACCTATACAGATTCGAAGAAGAAACGATGAAAGCGCTCGAAAACGGTTTAAGACCGCCCGTCGGCAAGAGAATATTGCTCGGTATCACGAAAGCGGCGCTCGCGAAAGAAAGTTTCTTGTCTGCGGCGTCCTTCCAGGAAACCGCGAGAGTTCTTACCGAAGCGGCTATCAAGAATAAAATCGATCCGTTGCTCGGCTTAAAAGAGAACGTAATTATAGGTAAACTTATTCCTGCGGGAACGGGAATAAAGAACTATAAAAACGTAACGCCCGTGGTAGTTACGGGAACCGCCGCGACAGTCGACGAAAACGAGTAAAAAAAGCATAAAACAAAAAGTATTTTACCATTTATTCGTTTGACTAAAAACGTTATAAATGGTAAAATATATCATTGTCAGGCGCGAAAAACGTCTTAAAAACAGTTTCCGAAACGGATAATTCCGAAGTCCGTTTTTCGAATATCCGATAAAATGAAGGAGGTGTAACATGCCCACAATTCAACAGTTAATCAGACACGGTAGAAAACAAATTACCTACAAGTCGAAATCGCCTATTTTGGATGAATGTCCTCAAAAACGCGGCGTATGCTTGTCCGTAACCACCACTACCCCGAAAAAACCTAACTCCGCGCTTCGTAAGATTGCCAGAGTAAGATTAACCAACAAGATGGAAGGTATCGTTTATATCCCCGGCGAAGGACACAACTTGCAGGAACACAGTTCCGTCCTTATCCGCGGAGGCAGGGTAAAAGATTTACCGGGCGTAAGATATCACATCGTACGTGGCGCGCTCGATACGGCAGGCGTTGCGAAACGCAGACAGGCTCGTTCGAGATACGGCGCAAAGAGACCTAAATAAGTAATTATTTAAGCCGAAAATTTTATTTGTTATTAACGCAGTAATTAATAACACCTACTTAAAATCGGAGAATTCGGAAAACAGCCCGATAAAGTAGGCAGTATGCCGAAAGGCAGAAGGTTCGCTACCCGAAAAGGGCAAGCGATAGCTGTACTGAGAAGGGTTTACCCTTAAAAAGCGCGGAAGCGCGAAAATTAAAAGGAGGACAGAATTATGCCAAGAAGAGGCAATATAGCAAAAAGAGACGTATTACCCGATCCCGTGTATAACGATAAGGTAGTAACCAAACTCGTCAATCAGGTAATGCTCGACGGCAAAAAGAGCATAGCGCAGGGTATAGTTTACGAAGCGTTTAAGACCGCTTCCGAAAAAGTCGGCGCGGAACCCATGGAAATGTTTACGCAGGCGTTAAACAACATCATGCCTGTGGTAGAAGTTAAGGCGAGAAGAATCGGCGGCGCGAACTATCAGGTACCGCTGGAAATCAGAGCGGAAAGAAGACAGACGCTCGGAATTCGCTGGCTCGTCATCGCGGCGAGAAAGAGAGGCGAAAGAGAAATGGCTTCGCGTCTTTCCGCAGAACTCGTCGACGCTTTCAACAATACCGGCAACGCCGTCAAGAAGAAAGAAGAAACTCACAGAATGGCGGAAGCAAACAAGGCGTTCGCGCATTACAAATTTTAATTTGGAGAAAAATACATGCCGAAAGATTTTGATTTAGGTTTGACCAGAAACATAGGCATTATGGCGCACATCGACGCGGGCAAAACGACGACCACCGAAAGAATTTTGTTCTATACGGGCAAAACTCACAAACTCGGCGAAGTTCACGAAGGCGAAGCGACGATGGACTGGATGGTTCAGGAACAGGAACGTGGTATCACCATAACGAGCGCCGCTACGACCTGCTACTGGAAAAATCACAGAATAAACATAATCGACACTCCGGGCCACGTTGACTTTACGGTAGAAGTCGAAAGATCGCTCCGCGTATTAGACGGCGCGGTTGCGACTTTCTGCGCGAAGGGCGGCGTAGAACCCCAAAGCGAAACGGTATGGCGTCAGGCGGACAAGTATAAAGTTCCGCGTATCGCATACGTCAATAAGATGGACATCAACGGCGCGAACTTCTATAACGCCGTAGAAATGATGCACGAAAGATTGAAAACCAACGCGATTCCGCTCTTGTTGCCTATCGGCAAAGAAGACACTTTTGTTGGTGTTGTAGACATTCTTACGCGTAAAGCGGATATCTATAAAGACGATCTCGGTAAACAAATCGAAGTAACCGAAGTTCCTGAAGACATGAAAGCGGAAGTTGAAAAATATCGTTCCATGTTGGTTGAAACGGCTGCGGAGCAGTACGACGACCTTATGGAAAAATATTTCAGCGAAGGCGATCTTTCCGTTGAAGAAATCAAAAAAGGTCTTCGTAAAGCGACCATCGATATGAAAGTAACTTTGGTACTTTGCGGGTCCAGTTATAAGAACAAAGGCGTTCAGAACCTTCTCGACGCGGTTGTGGATTATCTTCCCAGTCCGCTCGACGTCGGACACATTACCGGCGTGAGCCCCGATACCGATAAAGAAGAAGACAGAAAACCCGACGAATCGGAACCTTTCTGCGGCTTGGCGTTCAAAATCATGACCGACCCGTTCGTAGGAAAACTTGCATTCTTCCGCGCATATTCGGGCGTTTTGAAAACGGGTTCTTACGTTTATAACAGCGTAAAACGCAAAAAAGAAAGAGTTGCGCGTATCTTACGTATGCACGCTAATCACAGAGAAGAAGTAGAAGAAGTTTGCGCGGGCGAAATCGTTGCGCTCGTAGGTCTTAAAGAAACTACGACGGGCGACACGCTTTGCGACGAAAATCATCCTATAATTCTCGAAAAGATGGAATTCCCCGACCCCGTTATTCAGGTCGCAATCGAACCGAAAACCAAAGCGGGTCAGGAAAAGATGGGCTTCGCGCTTGCGAAACTCGCCGAAGAAGATCCTTCTTTCAAGACCTATACCGATCCCGAAACTTCGCAGACGATTATCGCGGGTATGGGCGAACTTCACCTTGAAATCATCGTAGACAGATTGCTCCGCGAATTCAGAGTAGAAGCCAACGTCGGTAAACCGCAGGTTGCTTATAAAGAAACTATCCGTCAGGCGGTAGAAGCGGAAGGCTTATTCAAACGTCAGACGGGCGGTCACGGTCAGTACGGTCATTGTAAAATCCGTCTCGAACCGCAAGAACCGGGTAAAGGATACGAATTCGTTGACGAAACGGTCGGCGGATCCATTCCGAAAGAATTTATTCAGCCTATCAATAAAGGTATTCAGGAAGCCGCTAGAAACGGTATTCTGGCGGGATACGAAGTCGTTGACTTCAAAGTCACCGTTTACGACGGAAGTTATCACGACGTCGACTCTTCGGAAATGGCGTTTAAGGTTGCGGGAAGCATGGCTTTGAAAGACGGTTTGCAGAAAGCGAAATGCGTATTGCTCGAACCGATAATGAAAGTCGAAGTTCTTACTCCCGACACATATTTCGGCGACGTAATGGGTAACATTACTTCTCGTAGGGGAATAATACAGGGTACGGAAGACAGAAACGGCATCAAAGTTATCGACGCGAACGTTCCTCTTGCGGAAATGTTCGGTTACGCGACCGACTTGCGTTCGAGAACGCAGGGGCGCGGCAACTACACCATGCAGTTTGATCACTACGCCGAAGTTCCTAAGTCCGTAGCGGAAAAGATTATAGGCAAAAAAGCGTAATTTACTGTTGACAATCAATTGGATTTATTGTACAATATAGATACGTATTGCGGTAAAAACCGCATAAAAACGAAAAACTAATAAAAATTATAATAAAACAATCATTATTTTTGGAGGAAATTTCTTATGGCAAAGGCTAAATTTGACAGAAGTAAACCGCACGTAAACATTGGTACCATCGGCCACGTTGACCATGGTAAAACCACTCTTACCGCTGCAATCACTATGACTTTATCTGCTCTCGGCGAAGCTCAGAAAATGAGATATGACGAAATCGATAAGGCTCCCGAAGAGAAAGCAAGAGGTATAACGATTAACACCGCTCACGTAGAATATCAGACGGCAAAACGTCACTACGCTCACGTTGACTGCCCGGGCCACGCCGACTATGTTAAAAACATGATCACCGGCGCTGCGCAGATGGACGGCGCGATTCTCGTAGTTGCCGCTACCGACGGACCCATGCCCCAGACCAGAGAACACATTCTTCTCGCTCGTCAGGTAGGCGTTCCTTATATCGTAGTATTCCTCAACAAATGTGACCAGTTAGACGATCCCGAACTTTTGGAACTCGTTGAAATGGAAATCAGAGAATTACTTACCGAATACGGTTTCCCCGGAGACGATACTCCCATCATCAAGGGTTCTGCTCTTAAAGCGCTCGAATACGCGCAGGGAGAGCACACCGCCGAAGAAGTCAAAGCGGCTCCCGAATGCAAATGCATTTTCGAATTGATGGACGCTGTCGATTCCTACATTCCGACTCCCGAAAGAGACGATGCGAAACCCTTCTTGCTCCCCGTAGAAGACGTTATGACCATTTCCGGTCGTGGTACCGTTGCTACCGGCAGAGTAGAACGTGGTGTTGCCAAAGTTAACGATCCTGCTGAAATCGTAGGTTTAACCGAAGAAAAGAAAACCACCGTTATTACCGGTCTCGAAATGTTCAGAAAGACTTTGGACGAAGCACAGGCGGGCGACAACGTAGGCGCTCTTCTCCGTGGCGTAGACAGAAAGGACATCGAACGCGGACAGGTTATCGCTAAACCCGGTTCCGTTCATCCCCACACCGAATTCGAAGGTCAGGTTTATATCCTTACCAAAGAAGAAGGCGGAAGACACACTCCTTTCTTTAACAACTATCGTCCTCAGTTCTATTTCAGAACGACCGACGTTACCGGTTCTATCCAACTTCCCGAAGGCGTAGAAATGGTTATGCCCGGCGACAACGTCAAAATGGATGTTAAGCTCATAACTCCTATCGCTATGGAAGAAGGTTTACGTTTCGCTATCCGTGAAGGTGGCAGAACCGTAGGTTCCGGCGTTGTTTCTAAAATCGTTAAATAATAGAAATTCAGAAACAATTAAAGCGTAAAGCATTTGCTTTACGCTTTATTTTTTGTAATCTTTAACGAAAAGAACCGCCGCTTGGAACGGTGGATTTAAAAATCTTCAGATTATGTCGTCGTAATACGTATAATCTCCTACCACGATGTCGGGGCGGGTGATTACGTTTTTAACGTATACTGCTTGCTTGATGTTTTCGTCAGGATATTTGTTGTTCGGATTAGGACCCGGTTTATTTTGTAATTACTACGTTGCCGTCCGAATCAAGAAGGGGAGTAATGCTGCCGGCATAAATGGAGGTCCATACCAGATAATTTACGCCCGTTTCTTTATCGACAAGTATCTGACGAACGCCGGAATCCTTTAGCGAAGAGCCGTCTTTGTAGATAACTTCAAACCTAGTTTCTTTTTTAGCCATTTTTATACCTCCGATTAAATTTTTATAAGTAACTATTGAAAAAAATGATTTGCGGTAAAATCAATAAAGAGTGCAAAACAATCTTTTCGCTTAAATTATATCATAGTTTACGGGGTTTAACAAGGTACGCAATACTTTTTTTTAATAGGTTCGGGAGCGAAACTTCGGTTACGACAAAACTTGTGCGTTTTAGACAATTTCAGACAAAGAAAGCCGTGGTTTCGATATTTAATTTTCTTTACTCTTTCTTTTTATTTATACGCTCGTTCATCTTTTTTATTTTGTCCGTTACGACGATAATTTTCGGTTCGGCGCAGTTCTCGTCGAATTTGATTGAGAGAGAGTTAAAAAGTCCGGCATTATTAACGCAGGACTAAAAAATTTTGCATTGCAAGAGAATCGTAGAATTAATTAAATTTTCTGTATCCGGAGGAAGATATTAGTTCGATAATCCATTTTAAACGCAAATCGAAAAAAATCGCCGCGCGACGATTACGCGCCGAATACTTATTAAAGGTTATTTTTTAAGTCTGTTTACGGCTTTAATCATCATTTCCTCGGTATGGTGAGGAAAGATGATAAAATGCGCTTTGGTTTTTAATTCGCCGTTTTCGTCGACGGAAAAAGAAGAAAGTTGAAAATCCTTGCATGTTTGTTCGTCGGGACAGTCTACCACGAATATGTTAGAGCGTTCGCACCGCGAATAATTAATTCCGTTTTCTTTTAGCAGATTTTCGAAAAAGTTTATGTTTTTAACGTACTCGTAGGGCGCAACGTTAAAAAGCCTTTCTTTTAAGTGGTTATATAAAGCAAACGCGGGGATAGACCTTGACCCCGTAACGGTGGTGTCTTTCTGCCCGATATACTCAATGTCGGTGCCGTTCGGTTTACAGACGGACACGAAAACAGATTTTACGTCTTTAAATCCTATGTATTTATGAAGACTTACGGCAACGGAATGAATTCCGCGTTCTTTCGCGTTCAAAAGGAGAGGAGCGTCAATCTGGTTGTTGGGAATTCCGCCGAAAAGGGCCGCGTCAACGTGTAAAAAATATGGGATACTGTGTTTGGTTAAGAAATCAACTATGTCGTCTATGTCGTCAATTGCGCCAAATTTAGTCGTGCCGAAAGTAAGCACTATGTTCGCGCCTAAACCCTTTGCTTTATAGTTGGTCAGAATACGCGATTTAAGCGCTTCGGCGTTCATTTTTTCGTTTTCCGATACGGGAATACACTCGTTGGGGTAAAATGCGGCGTGTTTGGTTACCGAATAATGAGCCGAAGCCGAATAGTAAAGCATAGCGTCGGGATTTTTTATGAATGCGAGGTCTATTCCGCAAAAATTGCTTTCCGAACCGCCCGAAGTAACGTAACCCCAGGCATTTTCGCCCATACCGAATTTGTCGGAAAAAATACGGACGATTTTTCTTTCCATAAATTTGGAATCGAGAGCGTAGTTGGAAGTATTCGCTTCCGAGATATCTCCGCAGTTGTTGGAAAAGCAAGAAGAATAGTGCATTAACAAAAGGGCTTTTGTTTTTTCGGAAAGTTTCACGTTGTAAGAAGGATAGCCGAAAAGGGTTTCCGCCTTTTCAAGGCTTTCGGAATAAAAATCTGCTGCCTGCGCAATAAGACCGTCTTTATCTTTTTCTTCGGGATAAAGATTTTCACATGCGTTTTTTTCCGCTTTGGGTAAAAAATCGTAAACGTTTTTCAAAATAGCACCTTAAAAGTATATGAATTGTGTTTGAATCAGAATACGCGCAGAGAGTTTGTGTTCACAAACTCGACGCTGACGCGCCTCCGCGTAACTGCGTTACGCCTGCGCTCTTGAAATCCTGCGTAAAAATGCTTGCAAATGCTACGCGCTTGCGCATTTTTAAGAGTTTTGCCATACTGCAAAATTCTACTTCCCAACGATTATATCATCTGCGGCATAGCTTTGTCAAATGGCGCGCCGTTCGGTTAAAATTTCGCTAAAACCTGCGGAGAAACGTCTGTCGGCACTTAAAACATAGTAATCGCAAGCATAAATAAAGTTGACTTTATCTTAATTTTTATTTAAAATGTTTTCATGGTAAAAGTAATGTTTGTATGCCACGGCAATATCTGCAGATCGCCTATGGCGGAATATCTGTTTAAGGATATGGTAAATAAAAATGGCAGAGAAAAAGATTTTTATATAAAGTCCTCTGCTACGAGTTACGAAGAAATAGGTAATCCCGTTCATTACGGAACGGAAAGGGTATTGACTTCGCTTAATATCGATTGTTCGGCTAAACGCGCGCAAAAACTGACGAAAGAAGACGGCGAAAAGTACGATTATTTTATCGGAATGGACGAAGAAAACCTATATTTTATGCGTAAAATTTTAGGGGAAAAGTATTACGACAAGATTTTTCTTTTATTAGAATTCGTCGGTGAAAAAGATAACGTTGCCGACCCGTGGTATACGGGTAATTTTAACAAGACTTATACGGATATAAAAAGAGGGCTTACGGGCTTTTATACCTATCTTTTAAACAACGCGCGGGAATTGTCGTAAAAGATCTATATTTGAAATATTTAAATTATTACTCTATAAAAGTTGACAATTTTATTCTTTAATGGTATAGTTTTGCAAAACGGAAAAGGAGAACAAAAAAAATGGCTATTTCAAAAAAGCAGGCGGAACTCGATAGGATTAAATGGGAAAAAAGCGAAAAAATGGGTAAAGATGCATGCGGAACTTTCGATTATTGCGTAAAATGCGATAAAGAAAAAGAAAATCCCTGTGATAAGGCTTATACCGCATACAATAAAAAACCCGCGCAGAAAAAAGCCAAAAAAGAAGTCGCCGTAACCGCAGATAAAGAAGTAAAGGCGACCAAAAAAACTTGCAAGAAATAATTTAACCTAAAAAAAGAAAAAGGCGTTCCGAACCTATAAAAAGGGGGTGGGGCGCCCTTTTTTTCCGTTACAACCCGTTTTGCCGCGAACGGGGATAAAAAAGCTTTCCCATTGCAGAACGACTAAACAAAAATAAGCGCAATATAAAATAAAATTTGACATAAAAAAATAATAATGATATACTAAAACAGAAATTCGAATTACGGAGCAATTATGGCGGAGAAGGTACTTGTAATAGACTTCGGCGGTCAATATAATCAACTCATCGCGAGAAGAATCCGCGAACAGAAAGTTTACGCGGAAATCAAAAATTACGACAAAATCACTGTTGAAGAAATCAAAAAAACGGGTTATAAAGGCATAGTGTTTACCGGCGGACCCAACAGCGTGTACGACGAAAAATCGCCGCACTTCGACCCCGAAGTGTTGAATCTCGGAATCCCCGTTTTAGGAATTTGTTACGGTCACCAACTCACCGCTTATATGGCAGGGGGAAAGGTCGGTCCGGCAGGTTCTTCGGGCGAATACGGAAAGGTAAAACTGTTCGTTTCGGATAACGTTCTTTTCGACGGTGTTCCGAGCGAAAGCGTGTGCTGGATGAGCCATTTCGACAGCGTTTTAACCCTTCCCGAGGGATATAAAGTCATCGCAAAGACGGAAAAATGCCCCTGCGCCGCCATGGTAAACGAAGAAAAGAAAATTTACAGCGTGCAGTTTCATCCCGAAGTTACTCACACCGAATACGGCAAAACCATTCTGTCCAACTTTATTTTTAAGGTTTGCGGCTGCTCGGGCGACTGGGAAATAGGCGACTTCGTTAAATCGGCTATAAAAGAATACAAAACCAGACTCGGCGGCAAAAAAGTTTTGTGCGCGTTGTCGGGCGGAGTGGATTCCGCAGTTGCCGCGGTTTTATTGCATAAAGCGATCGGCAGAAATTTAATCTGCGTGTTCGTAGACCACGGTTTGCTTCGTAAAAACGAGGGCGATTCGGTGGAAGAAACGTTCGGCAATAAGTTCAACATGAATTTAATCAGGGTTAATGCGGAAGACAGGTTTTTGGGTAAACTCAAAGGCGTTACCGAACCCGAAAGAAAAAGAAAAATCATCGGCGAAGAATTTATAAGGGTGTTCGAAGAAGAAGGGAGAAAAATAGGTAAAGTAGACTATCTCGTTCAGGGTACCATTTATCCCGACGTAATAGAAAGCGGCAGGGGTGACGCTTCTACCATAAAAAGCCACCATAACGTTGGCGGACTACCGTCGGTTATCGACTTCGAAGAAATCATCGAACCGTTAAGATACCTTTTTAAGGACGAAGTAAGGGCAGCCGGCGAAGAACTCGGTATCCCGAAAGAAATAGTCTGGCGCCAACCTTTCCCGGGACCGGGACTTGCGGTAAGACTTATCGGCGAACTCACCAAAGATAAATTAGACGTTTTAAGGGACGCGGACGCAATTTTCCGTGAAGAAGTGGAAAAATCGGAAATAAGACCGTACGCAAATCAGTACTTTGCCGTTTTAACCGACACGAAGAGCGTCGGCGTTATGGGCGACGCGAGAACTTACGGCTATACGATAGCCCTTCGCTCGGTCACTACCGACGACTTTATGACCGCCGACTGGACGAGAATACCGTTTGACGTGCTTGAAAGGGCAAGCAGCCGTATAACCAACGAAGTAAAGGGCGTCAACAGGGTCGTTTACGATATTACAAGCAAACCGCCGGCAACCGTCGAGTGGGAATAATTCGTAAAACATCTGAAAAAATCGGCGTTTTCAAGCAATAATATAATTGAAAGCAAGTCTTTTAGGCTTGCTTTTTCTATACGAGTAAACACCAAAGGACAGTATCGAAAAATTTTGTTTGTCCTGATAAAGTAATAATTTTCTTGACAGCGGGCAAAATAACGGATATAATACTCAAGGTATAAGTCTGCAAAACGGGCAGACGTCTCTACCAACCGCCGATCCGGTTGACTACCCAAAGTAGTCAACTTTTTTAATTTTCAGGAGGTAATGAAATGTATGATGTATTGATTGTAGGCGCGGGACCGGGAGGTATTTTTACCGCATACGAACTGCTTGAAAAACGAGCGGACTTAAAAATAGCCGTTTTCGAAATGGGGAACGAGTTGAAAAAGCGTAAATGCCCTATCGACGGCGAAAAAATAAAATCTTGTATCAAGTGCAAAACTTGTTCTATTATGAGCGGATTTGGCGGCGCGGGAGCGTTTTCCGACGGTAAATATAATATCACCAACGACTTCGGCGGAACTCTTTACGAGTATATCGGAAAAAAGACTGCTCTTGATTTGATGAAGTATGTAGACGAAATCAACCTTGCTTTCGGCGGAGAAGGTACGAAACTGTATACGACGGCAGGTTCCAAACTTAAAACGAGTTGTATGCAAAACGGGTTGCATTTGCTTGACGCTTCCGTTCGCCACCTCGGGACCGATATAAATTATATCGTTTTGGAACGCCTTTACGAGCACCTGAAAAATAAGGTCGAATTTCATTTTAATTACTTTATCGATAAGGTGGAAAAAACGGATAGCGGATACAAACTTTATCATAAAAACGATTGTTACGAAGGAAAAACCTGCGTTATATCGGCAGGCAGAAGCGGAAGCAAGTGGATGGAACAGGTTTGCCGCGACCTTAATATCAACACGAATTCAAACCGAGTCGATATCGGGGTGAGAGTGGAACTTCCCGCGGGAATTTTCGCCCATTTAACAGACGAACTTTACGAAAGTAAAATCGTTTACCGCACGACTAAATACGAAGATTTGGTTCGTACCTTTTGTATGAATCCCAAAGGGGAAGTTGTCAACGAAAACACCAATGGTATAGTCACCGTAAACGGACACAGTTACGAAGACCCCGCAAAGCAAACGAACAACACCAACTTTGCGTTGCTTGTCGCGAAACATTTTTCCGAACCGTTCAAAGATTCCAACGGTTACGGCGAAAGCATAGCGAGATTAAGCAATATGTTGGGCGGCGGCGTTATAATACAGCGTTTCGGGGATTTAATCAGAGGACGCAGAAGCACGAAGGAAAGAATTGACGAATCGTTTACCGTGCCTACTTTAAACGCCGCGGCGGGGGATTTGAGCCTTGTGCTTCCCAAACGAATTTTAGACGGCATTATAGAAATGATTTACGCGCTGGATAAAATCGCGCCGGGAACCGCCGACGACGATACGTTGCTTTACGGCGTAGAAGTAAAATTCTATAATATGGAAGTGGAAATCGATCATAATCTTATGACTTGCCACGAAGGACTGTACGTCATAGGGGACGGAAGCGGTACAACTCACTCGCTGTCGCATGCGTCGGCAAGCGGTGTATACGTCGCAAGGCAGATTGCCGATAAAATCTGATACTCGGCGCATAACCGCTGTAAAGTAAAGAGGAGATGCCTTTAGGCTTTAAGAGAGAAATGCGGTAATTGCATAATTAAGGAAATAATTTACGACGAAAACGAAACAAAATTCGGCAAGAGGAAAAATCTTGCCGAATTTTATAAAAAAGGCAAAAAATTTTAAGAAAACCGTAAAAATATAATTGACAATAACTAAGATTTTTTATATAATACATAAGCATCTTGAAAAAAAGAGCAACGTATGGCG
>JAEDMA010000069.1 GCA_016295005.1 Christensenellaceae bacterium | reverse complement strand
GAGGAAAAGTTTCGGAGTGAACAGAATTTGTGTGCGATGGCTGAAAATGCTCTGATTTTAGCAAACCATCCATTACTCTGAAACTTTTCCTTTTGCAAAAATCCCTTTATTACAGGGGTTTTGGACAAAAAAAACAGAACCGCAATTTTGTATCAAAATTGCGGTTCTTATTTGGTGGAGGTAACGAGATTCGAACTCGTGGCCTTTTGAATGCCATTCAAACGCGCTACCAACTGCGCCATACCCCCGTGCCGTTTATCTTCTTTATTATTGTAATATAAAACAAAAAAAATTTCAACTCTATACGCTAAAAAATTTTAAAAACGTATTCTTTTACCGATAAATTTATAAAAAATCGGTTTTTAATGCGCAAACTTTTCTGCTATAATAAATTAATCTTATCAATCATGGGTTACTTTTATGATTTATTATGACTTTTACTCTTCTCCGCTCGGCAACGTTACGCTCGAAAGCGACGGCGAAAACTTAACGGGACTTTACATAGACGGTCAAAGACAGGTGAACAACGATTACTATAAAACCGCAAAACGAGAAACTCTGCCGATTTTTTCTCAAACCGTAAAATGGTTAGACGAATATTTTGACGGCAAAACTCCTGACTTCACGCCAGAAATAAAACTCCTCGGAACGCCATTCCAAAAATCGGTATGGAAAAAACTCCTGACTATCCCCTACGGAAAAACCGTTACTTACGGCGACATTGCCAGACAAATCGCAAAAGAAAAAGGACTGCCGAAAATGTCTTCGCAAGCGGTAGGCGGCGCTGTGGGAAGCAATCCCGTATCGATAATCGTCCCCTGCCACAGGGTTATCGGCGCAAACGGAAATCTGACGGGATACGCAGGCGGCGTCGATAAAAAAATCCAACTTCTTTCTATTGAAAAAATCGACGTTTCGAAATTCTCGTTACCTAAAAAACACAACTAAACAACCTTTCCTATTTAAAATAAACCAACGCTTTTTGATAAACAAAGCGTTGGTTTTTATAACAAGTTTTTATTTCTTAAGCGCCTATTTCAACACTTTTCTGATAGCGTAAAACTGCAATTTCGACGGCAAAGCGTTAAGTATTCTCAGCAAAAAGTTACAGTTTACCGAATATGCGAATTTTGGTTTTTTCAAGTTTAATATTTTCATTGCCTTTGCGGCAATTTTTTCCGGCGGAACGCACTTCGTTTCCACCCCGTCCACTATTTTACGGAACCTTTTTGCGTTGTAGTTATAAACGCGCGTTTTATTGCAGAATTTTTCGAGAGCGTCGGTAGACGCGCCGAGCATATCCGTTTTGACCGCGCCCGCACGTATGACGGATACGGAAACATTCAACAACTGCAATTCCATTCTTAACGAATATGCGTACCTATCCAAAGCACTTTTAGTTACTGCGTATACGCCCGTAAACGGCAACGGGTCGAGCGGAGCAAGTTCGCTTGTGGTAATAACTATTTTACTGCCGCTTTCTAAAAAAGGAAAAAAGATTCTGTTTACCGTCACCGCGCCAAAAAAATTGACGTTGAATATCAAATCAAGTTCGCTTTTTCCCATTTCTACAAAAGAATCCAACATATAGATTCCCGCAAAATGCAAAATCGCGTCAAGTTTATCGGTCGTTTTTCTCACTGTTTCAGCGGCAGAAAGAACGCTGTTTTCGTCGGTAACGTCAACTTCTATCGGGATTACGTTATCACGGCTTTCCGCCTTTTTTTTATCGAGAGCAAAAACAGTATAACCGTTTTCGACAAGTTTTTTTACGGTAGCCTTCCCCATACCGCCGGCAGCGCCGGTAACGAGAGCATATTTCATACTTTTCCCCCTGAAAAATTCTTTATTTTTAATGCGGCAACAATTTTTTCCTTGCACTCAATCGTTTTATTATCTATAGTATACCAGTATAAAACCCGTTTTTCAATACCCTTTTCTCGTTTGACGATTGTTATATCGCTATCGGATATCTATCCGTAATTTTATTTTGAAATATACTTTTTATAGTAAGCAATCAAATATTCCTTCGCCCGTTTTAATTTTAGCATAAAGTTATACCGGATTCTATCATATTTCTGTATAAAAATTTAAAAAATAACGGTCAATAGTTCAATTAGAAACAACTGACCGTTTTACGTGAATTTATTTTTTCGCTTGTTTTCTATCTTACAGATAGTTATTTTCGCTTTAAGTTTGCCGTTACTTATTCGTTTTATTCAGAATGCCGTCAAGCGGAGTAAGATTCCACAAATCGACAAGTCCTTGCAAAACGTCGTCGCCTATTTCGTTTACGACGTGTCCTAAAGTGAGCATATATAACTGCGCGGTTTTCTCGACGGTTTCTATAAGACCGAAGGTTTCGTCGAGATCCTTGCCCGCCCCGTAAATACCGTGATTCGTCCAGACGACAAGACGATAATTTTTCATTTTTTCCGCCGTGGCTTCGCCTATTTTGTTGGTTCCGCAAACCATACACGGCAACACGCCTACTCCGTCCGGAAATACGACTATCGCTTCGGTATTGCTGCGCCACAACTTTTCGGTAAACAATTTATCGTCCGGTTTAAGAACGGCAGACATACAAATAGTGTAAGTGGGATGCGTGTGCATAATTACTCTGTTTTCGGGGTCGATTTTAAGGCGCGTCGCATGGCTCATTAAATGGGCGGGGAGTTCGCTCGTAAATCTTCCGCCGTCTTTATATCCCCACAAAAGTTCCGCCGAAGTGCCGTCTTCGCCTATACGGAATATGCCGAGATTTGTTTCGGGGTCTTCTTCTACGTTTTTGAAATACTTACCCGTGCCGGTAACCATAAAATATTTCCCCTTTAATTCCGTAGCGTTAAAACCTGTCGGGATTACTCGTAAAACGTTTTTAGTATCGAGATATTCTTTTACTTCTCCTTCGTCAAGCAGAACGGAGATGTTTCCGCCGTTTCTTTCGTCCCACCCGAGACGATACATGTTGCTCGTAGTTTTGCAAAGTTTTTTTATAAAGGGCGCTTCAAGTACGTTTTTCATCTTTTATTCAACACTCCGTTTTCGTAATTTTTAATTTCGGTAAACCATTCGTCGTTCATTCCCTGTCTTATAAGATATTCTTTCCAGACTTCGCCGAAAGGATAGGTTTTTAATTGTTCCTGCCTTACCATAAGTTCGGTAAACTCGCCGTTATCCTGCAATTTTTTAAGCGCGGCGTTCGGCGTAAGCAAAGCGTAAAGCAACGCTTTTTGCATATTCCTTTCGCCCACAATCCACGCAGATAAACGGTTAATGGAAGCGTCGAAATAATCTAACCCGATAAGGACTTTATCCAAAGCGTCGTTTCTTACGATTTCTTTTGCGATTTCTTTAAGTTCGTCTTCAAACAAAACGACGTGATCGCTGTCCCATCTTACTCCGCGGGTAACGTGAAGGGCTACTTTGTCGTAAAAAGCCAGCAACGCCGGAATTTTATCGCTGACGTATTCGAGCGAATGATAATGTCCGTTATCGAGCAAACAGCAAATATCGTTTTTAGCCGCGTAATTCTGATAGAATTCGTTACTGCCGACGGTATAACTTTCGACGCCGATGCCGAAAACCTTGCTTTCTACCGCGATAACGACTTTTTTCTTGTCGTACGGTTCCTTTAAGATTTCGTCAAGACTTTCTTTAAGGCGAAGTCTCGGAGTAAGTCTGTCGGCGGGGACGTCTTTAAATCCGTCGGGAATCCAGATATTCATAAGGCAATGGCTGTTCATTTCCTTTGCGAAATATTCGGAAATGCGTATGCACGCCTTACAATGTTCAATCCAGAATTTCCGCACGTTCTCGTCGGGAGAAGAAAGAGTAAGCCCCCCTTTAACCATCGGATGAGAAAACATAGTCGGGTTAAAATCTATACCGTCAAGACCGATTTCTTTTGCAAAATCAACCCAGGGAGCAAAATGTTCGGGGAGATATGCGTTTCTGTCCGCTTTATCGCCGTTTAAAATTGCGTAACTTGCGTGTAAATTAAGTCTTTTTTTACCCGGCATCAGAGAAAATGCTTTTTTCAGATCTTCTTTGAGTTCTTCAAAGTTTCTCGCCCGCCCGGGGTAGTTTCCGGTCGTCTGAATCCCGCCTGACGCGGCGCCGCCGCCGTCAAGCCCGACTACGTCGTCGCCTTGCCAGCAATGCACGGAAACGGCGGTGTTTTTAAGTTTTTCCATTGCCCGTTCCGTATCTACGCCGATTTTTGCGTAAATTTCTTTTGCTTCCTGATAACTCACAATCATATCTCCGTCTGACTTTTTATATTACCTATCGCCGTTGCTTCTATCGGCATAGCGACGATTTCTTTTTGTGTAAATTCTTTTGTAAACTCGTTGACGAGTTTGTTGTTCGCCCCTCCGCCGACTATATATATTTTATCGAATGAGCGGTTTTCGCACTTTTCCAGTTCGTCAACGGCTTTTTTATACCCCATTGCCATGGACCTGTACGCGCTGCGATACAAATCCCCTTCAGTTTTCGGAACGTCGAGATTACGACTCTCAAACCAACGCGCTATTTTTTCGTCCATCTTTTCCGGCAACGAAAATTCTTTATCGTTTACGTCGAATACCCCGTCGAATTTACTTTCGGTCGCAAGCCGCGTCATCTCGTCGAAACTTCTGCCGAAAATCTTTTTAAGACATACGTTTATCCACATACCCGTGATATTTTTAAGGAATCTGAAATTCCCGACGCCGCCCTCGTTGGAAAAATTACACTTTACCGCTTCGTCCGATACGTTGGCTTCTTCTATTTTTGCGCCGAGAATCGCCCACGTGCCGCTGGATATAAGCACGCTGTCTTTCTCGTTATCGACTGCGTAAAACGCGCTTGCGGTATCGTGAGACGGGCAAAGTTTAACGACCGTTTGTCCGCCCACTTCGGTTGCGACGTCGTCTTTAAGTTTGCCGACTATCGTTCCCGCCTCGTGAAGCGAAGAAAATATCTGTTCGGGAAGCCCGAGACCCCCGATAACGTACGTATCGAACTTTTTCGTTTTGCAATTTACAAGCCCCGTAGTCGTGGCGTTCGTGTATTCTTTCATCGCAACGCCCGTAAGCAGATAGTTAAAATATTCGGGCATCATCAGAAACGTTGAAACGCCTTCCAGGCGGTTCGCCGTTTTATCTGCGTAAAGTTGATAAACGGTATTGAATTCCTGAAACTGAATTCCCGTACGTTTATACATATTTTCAAAAGGAATTATCGAATTTATCTCTTGTATTGCGCCGGCGGTTCTCGAATCTCTGTACGCGTAGCACGGCAAAACGCCTTTGCCGTCTTTTATCAGAACGTAATCCACTCCCCACGTGTCTATAGCAAGGCTTTCTATATTTTTATATTGCGAAAACACAGCCTTAATTCCGCTCTTAATTTCGCGAAACAATCTTTCCGTATCCCAGACGAGATGCCCGTTTTCGTTATCCATATGGTTTTCAAAACGGTAAATCTCTTTGGTTTTTATTTCTCCGTTTTCCTTCCAACCGATTATATGTCGCCCACTTGACGCCCCTAAATCTATTGCAAGGTAGTATTTATTTTCTTTCATATCCATCATAAAATAATTCCTTTCAAGATAATAAGCGCGCAGGCGTAACACAGTTACGCCGAGTTACGCTGACCGCACCGGCGCAGAGAACGACAAAAAATTTGAAACTCTGACGAGTTTCTGCAAAAACAAAAATATTTTTGCGCTTCCTTTGTGAAATACTACGCTCGTAGCCCGCAAGCAAGTTTTCTCTTCTATTATAACAAATGTTGTTTATTTGCTCGTTTTACTCGCAAATTCTTCTGCCTTCGGCAATTCCCCGCCAAAACTAACCGTTTTGGCGGCAACGTTTCTTGAAATACTACGCTCGAAAACCCTTGCAAGCAAGTTTTCTCGCTTGTATTATACCCTATATTCAACAATTTTGCAAATACTTTTTATTGTAATCCGAAACGATTGCACGAACAGATTCGATACAAGAATAATTTTTAATTAAAACCAGATAAACAAATTTCACGGTTTCGGTTTTTTGCGTCGGCAGATACACAGCGTGGCAAACTATCCTCGTTATCGCAACGTTTGCGGTTAACCCGATCACCTGTAATAATACGGCGATTAGAGAAAAAAGGCAACCGAACGTCAGCGGTTGATTAAAAAATTTTTGTATTTACACGTTAAAATATTTTTTGATAGCCTCGAACGCTTCTTCGGTAATAACGTGTTCCACGCGGCAGGCGCTTTCTTCCGCCGCCTCGGGCGAAAGCCCCATTACGACGAGGGCTTGAGTTAACGACTTATGACGGGTAAAAATGTTTTCGGCTTTTTCTTTGCCCGTTTCGGTAAGGTCGATAAGTCCGTCGTCATGTACGACTATAAAACCGTCTTTTTTCATTATTACTACGGCGCGGGAAACGCTCGGCTTGAAATAACCGAGTTCTTCGGCTACGCCTATCGCGCGTACGCCGCATCTTTTTCTCTAAGTCTTTTTATCTTAATAAAACACCCGAAAGCAACCAATAGATAACATTGCTGTCTGCAATCGAAAATCGCCCGTTTTCGGAATATATATTATCGCCCGACTGTACGCAATACTTTTTGCGTTTTTCCTGCGCCGTTTTTCCGCATTTCTTCTGAATTCTTCGCTAATCCCGATATTGACGGTAATACAACCGTTTTTATAAAAACATCGCCATATAATGCGGAATCGTAAGTTTTACGTCGCTCGTACCGACGTTTCCGTCAACGATTTTATATGCAGCCGAAGGTAACGTTTCGTCGAAATCCGATTTATTGACGATCGTAACCGATTGCAAAGTTTGTTCTTTGCTCGTATCTGCACCGTCTTTTGCGCACCCGACGAACGAAAATAACGCTGTACAAATTATAAGCACTACGGTAACGGCAAGCAGTTTAACGCTTACTTTGTTCTTTGATCTACCCACCATTATCATCCTCCGCAAATCTTGTATCGTTTTTTATGATTAA
>JAEDMA010000068.1 GCA_016295005.1 Christensenellaceae bacterium | reverse complement strand
CAGGGTTTTAAAAGTTTTTATCATAAGATAAAAACTTTACTTCTTATAGTTTATATTAACGGTTTTCTTTTTTCTGCTTTTTTTCCGCAATGATTTCGTGAATCCACTTAAACTTGAACTTACGAACGGCGATATCCGCGACGAAAGCGATTATCGCAAGAATAATAAACAAGTACGACGGGTCATACTTTTTATCTATTGACGTCACGAACGATTTGAATATATCCGACGTATCGTCTAAATCATCGATAACCGAACCGTTGCCCCTGTTCGCCAGCATGCCCATGAGCAAATTGCTCGTTTCTTTATCTTCGTCGGTATAACGTTTATATTCTTTTGAATAGGAAAACGACTTATATAACGATTGTGAAGAAACGACCGTGCCGTCCGCTCTGACTTTCTTTATAAGGATTTCATAAATGCCGGCCTTTTTTACCACAAACGAACAGGACTGATAATTGTTTTCCGCGCCGAGTTTTTCTTTAATAATAATCATTCCGTCTTCGGTCTGACCCGTTGCGTTCAAGGATACGGGCGCAGTTCCCGCCGACAAATCGGTGATAGAGGCTTCCAGCCTTTCTCCGTTTTCAAGATTAGTGTAAATAAAGAGTTTATTGCCGTAATTATCTTCGGTTAAGGTATAATCGATACCTGACGGTCTGACGCTTTCGAGCGGCATAAGATTATTTATTACGTTGGACAGGAATTTTCTGCCGTTAGCGTCCGACATAAACGCGCCCGACCATTCTCCGCCGTTTAAATCCGACATAAAACTTCCGACAGAACCTTTGCCGAATCTCCATTGCGCATAAATCGGAACCTCGTATTCGCCGACGATTACCGTGCTTGCTTCTTTTCTCTTTTTAACGGCATAGAATCCTCCGAGTTTAACGGTAAAACTTTTTCTGGAAATTTCCGGATCTTCGCCTTCTTCGCCTTTTTTACCGTATTCGACGCCGTTAAGCAAAGCGGAAGTATCGTCGTAAACTACGGGATAGAAATCCTTATCGTTATCCAGTTCTTTAATGTTCGGCACGTTGATGTCTTCACGCATTTTCGAGCCGATATCTTTAATGTTTCCGCCGTCGAACATGTAAAGGTTACCGTGACCTTCTTTGACAAGCTCCTCCATATCTTCGATAGAACTGGTGGTGCCGTTAATTACGATTACGGAAAAAGTAATTTTGTTTTGTTCGTAATACTCTTTAACTGCGCCGATATATTCTTTATCGCTCGCCATACCGTCGGAAATTATAACGATATGCCGTTTTTCGATATTTTTATTACCGATAAGTTCCTGCGCGGCGCGGCGAATCGCGCTGGTAAACACCGTACTGCTATTGGCTTCGTCGATACGGTCGATTGCGTTTTTAATGAGCGTTTCTTTCGTTCTCGGAGTAAGCGGCAGAATAGTTTGCTCCTTAAAGTCGGAAGAAAGCGTCTGAATGCCGATGTAATCTCTCGGAGTAAGACAACTCGTGTCATCATCCGCGCCGGAGCCCAAAATACCCTTCAAACCGACTTTTGCCCAACTCAAAGCGGTACCGCCGTTCATTTCGGCGTTCATAGAACCCGAAACGTCGATTATCGCGATAAATCCGAGAGGAGGCGTGTACCCCGTTGCTTCTACCGGCAACATTTGCTGGTACTGAGTTCCTTTAAGGTCGGCCTGTAAATAGGCGTTCTGTTTTCCGTCGTCGCCGTTTCCGCCTACGGTCAGCAATCCGCCTCCGCGTTCGTAAACGTATTCGTAGATATTTGCAACCAAATCGACTTTTTCGTCCTCGGTAGTTATGTCGCCGTTGAGTAAGTCGTTGGCATTGTTAAAATCATTATTCGAAATATTGTTTAAAATTATCTGGTCGTATGCGCAAAGAGCGTCTACGGTTGTCGGAATTCTGCTCTCGTCGGTTAAATCAACGACTTCTACCGTAAACCCTTCGGAAGAACCGAGATACTCGGTAAAATCGTCGCTTTTAAGCATGTTTTCCAAAGCAGCGCTTTCACCCGCCTTGCGTTCAAAAATAAGAATTTTGTTATAAACGTTCAGATACATATAAGAATTGTATCCGTTGTTTTCTGTAACGTTATCAGCCGACATCGAAACGGAGAAATTCAGTTTATGAATACCGAGTTCTTCGTAACTATGGTCGAAAGAAATAGTCTGCGTTCCCGCTGAAACGTTTGTTTCCACGCCGTCCACGACGATTTTATCGTTATCGGTAACGGTGACGTAAGCCTTACCTTCGACTTTAGAAAACAACTGCATTCCCAGCGAAAATTTTTCGTTAATACCGATATGATAGTCGGGAACGGTAACGTCGACGACCTGTATTTCATCAGACTCGAAGTCGGCGGATATACAGACGGTATCGACCTTTATTCCCATCGAGGAAACAGTTCTTATTTCTTTCATAGCCGATTCGTCCGTTTCTTTTCCGTCTGAAATCAAAACAATCTTAGCGGAAGTCGGATTTTCGAACAACCCCTTGGTAAATTCGAGAGCCGCGGCGATGTTGGAAGCCGTGCAATCGGGCAAATCGTTTTCGAGCGAACGCTCGTACTTTTCATACACGGAATTTACGTCCGTGCTAATCGGAGCGACGTATTTCGCGTCGTAACCGAAAGTAACGAGTCCTACCTTAAAGTTGTCGAAACTGCTTTCTATCAAAACGTTTCTGACAAATTCGTCTCTCGTTTCATTAGAAGACAGTTCGGAATCGGAAACGTCTACGAGGTAAATAATCTCGTTTTTTTCGTTAGGTATCTGATAAGATATTCCCAGCCCCGCGAGAACGGATATAGAGAAAAACATTACGAGAAGATGTAAAACGATAGAAGTAATACGGTTTCTCGTTCTTCTGTATTTTTTTGATAATCTGAAGTGAGGAATCAACGTGATGGCAACCGCGGGAATAAGCAACAACATCAACCACGGGGATATAGAAAACACTAATCTGAAATTATGCATTTTTTATTCCTCCCTTACGCATTGTCCCTTAAATGCAGTAACCATTCGGCGAAAAGAAGCGTGACTAACGCCGCTGCGATATAAACCGCATACAACATAAAGGAGTCGCCCGATTCCCGTTGCCCGTAAGGATCGTTCAATATATCTTCCCGACAGAAAATATCGCTTTCTTTTGCAGAAATCCGCACGAAAATTCTTTCGGAGAAAGTTCTTCCGAAATAAGACGTTTGTTCCACAACGTATCCGCCGGGCAAGCCTGCAGTTAAATTAACGGCCTTTTCCGAATATTCCGTGGTTTTACCCGTAGTATCCGTAACGGAAATCTTTTCGCTTACGGAATTCAGTCTGATAACGTCTTCCACCGTAAACAGATTTTTATCAACCATCTGCGGGAAGAAGTAATCGAACATATGATAAATCATAAGCGGGAAGCCCGGGTCGATTACCTGATTCGACCAGTGGACGCTGAACGCCAATACCGCAATCTTAACATATTTATCGTCTTTTACAAGTAAAACGGGGTTATCGTCGCACATTAAAAGTGTTTTATATCCCGAATTTGATTCTGGAGTAACTTTAACGATTCTGTTTACCGTAATATTTTCTGCGACAACGTTGGTAAGTATGGGATGCCCCACGCCGTCGTCCGCGACAGAAAGGGGTAACGGATCTCCTTTATAATTAATGAGCGCCTCACGTTTGAGTTCTATGTCTTCAGGCGCCGAAAGCGGATTTAAGACAAAAACTACACCATCGATAGGCAATTCGTCCGGGATAACGTTTTCGAAAATATAAAAATCGTATCCTTCCAGAAACCCGTTAAACAATTTATTTTTCGCATCGGCATCAGGCTCTATTTCTTCACCGTTACCATTATATATTGCTTTGAATTTGAGTTCTTTAAATTCAATATCCCACTTATCCGCAAGGTTGTTTCTTAAAGTCAAAATTACGTTATAATAAAACGTATTCGGACGTGAACTCGAATACAATACTCTTATCTTATCTTTAAGACCGCCGTAAACGTAAAAATAATTGTCTAAATCGAAAGAATCCTTATCTCCGCCGGTTGTATCGATAGAAAACTCAATATTTTGATATGAAAAGAACCCGTTTTCGTAAACCGACCCCAAAACGTCTTTATAGAGCAGATATTCTACTCCTTCTTCCATATCTTCTACGGTCGGTTCTTGTCTGACGATTTTGATTTTTTTCGGTTGTCCCGGCGTACAGTTTACCGTTACGACGAAAGGTACGTCCACCGTTACCTGGTCTTTATACTCGGCATTGGCATTGCGTACGATAACGTTTACGTCCAACGTTCTGTTCAAACTTCCGTAACACGCCACTTCTAACACTATATCGTAAAAATTTTCGTCAAGTTCGGTATACGCGTCAAGTATCGCGGCGTTCCATTCTTCTTCCGTCGTAACGTTAACCAGATTAACCCTTTCCGGCGTATTGAGATATGTCGCGTCGGTATAAACGTAAACCGCCGCTTCGGGATTTCTGTCAAGAACGTTTTCGGTCAAATCCACCGCCTTGTTTATATCCGATTCGGAATATGAACAATCTGTATCGTTTTCGATAAGTTTGTTTAATACGTCGTTAAAAGAGGCGCGGTCGGTTTGAGAAAATTCTTCTATAAGATACGAAGGTTCTGCGTCGGCGATTATAACGGAAACCATGCCGCCTTTATCAAAAGCGGCGTTGCCGAGCGTTATTACGTTTTCGACAGCCCTTTGATAACGTGTTTTACCGTCGACTTTAACGCGCATGCTTGCGGAAGAATCGATAATCGCGACCACTTCGTTTTCGTTGGCGTTAACTATTTTAAGAGCCGGGCCCGTAAGCAAAGCCGCCAGAGACAACAAAATGAGTATCTGGCAGATAATAAGCAACAGGTTCCTCAATCGGCTGACGGGCAGTCTTTTTCTCCTGTACCGCAAACTGATTTTCCAAACGTACGTGCTTGAAACAAATTTTTGTTGATAGTTAGGTTTAATTAGGTAAATAATTATAAGCGCGACAACGCCGAGCAATCCTAAAAACCCTAACGGGGTTAAAAATATCATTCCATGATACCAACTTTAAGCAATTCGCCAAAAAGCGCCCTTTCAACGGGTTTATCTGTTTTCACGGTGATAAATCCGACGCCGCGTTTAGAACAGAAAGACTTGATATCTTCCTTAAAGTCTTTCATTGCTTCCTCATAGGCTTTTTGCATCGAACGCGTAATTCTGAGTTTCATATTTCTGGTATCGGCGATATCGACAGATTCCGAGTCGATAAGGTTTACCCTGCCTTCATAAGCCGGATCGTCTTCTTCGGGCGTAATAATCTGAACAAGCAGTACTTGTCTCCCTTTATAGCAAAGATAATCGACGGCTTTTTTCCAGTTGCTTTCGGAAAAGAAATCGGAAACGATAACCGAAAGACCGTTTCTCGACCCCGTATCGGGACAACCGGTAATACACTTTTCTATGTCGGCGTCGCCGTCGAACTCTATTTTTTCCAAATTGGTAATCGCTCTGAAAAAAGCGTTTTTACCGACTATCGTGCCGAACGGATTATCGGATTTGTCCTCTTTCATTATTTCGAAAGAAACTTTATCCATATTGTGAACCGCCAAAAAACCCAACGCCGCAGCGGTTGCAACGGCGTAAGACGATTTTTTAGAGTTATCTTTCCCCATCGATGCAGAGCAATCCAGAAAAATCTGAATCTGCATTTGCCTTTCGTCGGTAAACAATTTAAGAAAATATTTTTCGAATCTGCTGTAAAGATTCCAGTCGATACGACGAATATCGTCGCCGAGCTGATACTCTCTGAAATCTGCGAATTCTACGGTTTGTCCGTAAGTATTTACGAGGTGTTTTCCTCCGAAATAACCGGTTAAGGAAGATTTCAAGTTCAAAGATAAAGTTTCCAAGCGACTGAAAAAAGCGTCGCTTAAATAAGAATCCTTCATCGGCTGCTCCTAAGTAAAATTAAATCTTTTTCTTGTATTTTGCTCCGACCTCTTCGACAATCATTTTGATGACTTCATCGGGAGAAACTCTGTCTGCGATGGCTTCGAAGTTCATCTTGATACGATGACGAAGTACGGGATAAGCGAGTTCTTCTATATCCGAATAAGCGACGTTGAATCTGCCCTTAATGAGAGCGAGAACTTTGCCCGCGGAAATCAATGCCTGACCGGCACGAGGAGAAGCGCCTACTCTGATATACTTTTTAGCGGCGTCCGTAGAGCAGTCGCCGTCGGGGTGAGTCGCCGCAGTCATAATCATGGCATACTTCAAAACTTCTTCCGCGACGGGAATCTGGTTCGCCGTTTCGCGCATTTTAAGAAGTTGTTCGCCCGTGCAAGCGCATTCGGCGACTTCCGCCATGGTTTTCTGCGTCATGTTAACGATCGCCATAAGTTCTTCGAGCGAGGGATCGGGTACGATAAGTTTGAACATAAAACGGTCCATCTGCGCTTCGGGAAGCGGATAAGTACCGTCTTGTTCTATCGGGTTCTGGGTTGCGAGAACGAAGAAAGGTTCCGCAAGTTTTCTTGAAACGCCCATAACGGTTACCGTGTGTTCCTGCATGGCTTCGAGCAATGCCGACTGAGTTTTCGGCGTTGCACGGTTTATTTCGTCGGCAAGGATTATATTGCTGAAAATCGGTCCTGCCTGAAACTGAAAGGAAGAGTTGCCGTTCTCGTCTTTAACGATTATGTTGGTACCGGTAACGTCGGCAGGCATAAGGTCCGGCGTAAACTGTATACGGGAGAAAGGCAAATCGAATACCCTTCCCAAAGATCTTACAAGACGCGTTTTACCTACGCCCGGAACGCCTTCCAAAAGAACGTTGCCGCCCGCAATCATCGCTATGATGGTGCCTTGCACGACTTCTTTCTGTCCTATAACGTCTCTCGAAACCTGTTCGAAAATGTTTGCGCACTGTTTGCTGAATTGTTCAATGTCCTTTTCTGTAACCATTTTACTTTTTCTCACTTTGGTTTAATTTATTTTTAGCGATCGAATTATAGTAATCGCTGATAATTTTCTTTTCGAGGTCGGTAA
>JAEDMA010000067.1 GCA_016295005.1 Christensenellaceae bacterium | reverse complement strand
TTGTTATATACAAAATACCCGTCATCCAGTTATTCCATTTCCCGACCCCCGACCACAGCGCTATCGTCGCCGCGATAGGCGCGGAAAGCGGAACGTAAATTTTTATTAAAATCTGGAAGTCGTTCGCCCCTTCGAGTTTTGCCGCTTCTTCGAAACATTCGGGGATTTCCTGCAAAAAGTTTTTGACTATTATTATGTTGAACCCCGTCATTATTCCCGGGATAATATAAACAAGCAGGTTATCCATCCAGTTAAGCACCTGCGTTATGAGTATATACGTAGGTATAAGTCCACCCGAAAACAGCATCGTGAAAAGCACGAACAACAAAAAGAAGTTTCTGCCCCGAAAATGTTTTTTGGAAAGCGGATACGCCGATATAAAAGTGAAAAACAAGTGAAGCAGCGTATGCGCCGCGACGATTCCCACAGTCAAAAAGAAGGATTTATATATCTTCGCGTTTTGTAAAACCATTCCGTACGCGCTGAAGTTATACACTGTTTCGGGAACCCCGTTTACGAGTTTTATAGATTCCATAGAAACCTTTACGACGTATATGAACGGGTAGAGAGTGGCTAAACCGAAAAGAAAAAACAGAAAGTAGTTTATCGACTGAAAGGTGATTTCTTTTCCGCCCCTGCCGAAAATCTCTACGAGCGGATTCTTTTTTACTTTGATTCCGTTTACTTTGTTTACCATATTCCTTCGCCCCCCATTTTCTTGATTATCTTGTTGGCTATAAGGGTGAGCGCCAAAGATATTGCCGAATTAAACAGTCCTAACGCCGTCGCTACGTCGTTCGAACCCGCTATTACGCCTTTCCTGTAAAGATAGGTTTCGAGTACGTCCCCCTTTTCGTATACGGTGGAATTATACATATTGAAAATCTGGTCGAATCCCGCGCTTGTCAAAGCCGATATTTCGAATATGAGTTTTATGCTTATCGCGGGGACTATCGACGGAAGAGTGATTTTCAATATCTTCGCCATTCTGCCCGCGCCGTCTATCTCCGCCGCTTCGTACTGTTCGGACGGAACGCCCGATAACGCCGCAAAGTATATTATCGTTCCCCAGCCGGCGCCTTTCCATATGTTCGAAATGACGAGGATTACTAAAAACATATCGCTGTCGTTGAAAAAGTATATCTGTCTGCCGAATATCTTTTCTATAAACAGTTCGAAGTCGCTGTCCGCCGCGCCCATCGACAAGAATATACCGCCGAGTATTACCCACGATATAAAGTGCGGAAGATACGACACCGTTTGCAAGCCTTTTCTTATCTTCGCGCTTCTCATTTCGTTGAAAAACACCGCGAGTATTATCGGAACGGGAAACCCGAACACCGTCTTTAACAACGATATTCTTATCGTGTTTCCGAATTTAACCCAGAATTCCGTGCCTTCGCCGAAAAACAGTTCTCTGAAATGCTTGAATATATCTATCGCGCCGTCAGTCGTCGCCCACGGGCTTCCCCATATTCCTTTCCACGGGTCCCAGTCCTTAAAAGCAAGCTGTAACCCCGTCATCGGGTAATAGTTGAACACCAGAAAGTATACTATCATCGGAACAACCATTATATAGAGAAGTTTATTGCGCAGAAAGTAACTCCAAAAGCCGTTCTCTTTTTTTAAGTTCTTCTCTTTTGTCACACGCTTCATTTCGTTTTCTTTCTCCCTTTAAGGATTACGACCGTAGTTGCTGCCGCGGCGGCTAAAATTACCGCTATTACGATTAAGGTTATTATGAGCGGCGTGTTGTTTACTTCGAGTACGGGCAGAAGGTTTATTTCGCCGATGATTTCGTCGGCTTTCGTTTTTGCGGCTGTACTCGTTTTCACACCTTCTATTTCTGAAAGACCTTTTTCTTTTATAGAAAGTATTTCGTTATAAACTTCTTCGGAATATTTGTTTTTATCAAGCGCAGACACGTAGTCGTTTACACGGGTTTTTGCCGTGTCTATCGCCGCGGTTACCTGCGTTTTTGTTTCAACGTCGTCTATAAGCGCGTTAAATTTATCGGCGGCGGCTTTTACTTCTTCTTTTGTTTCCGCTTTATCCGTTTCGGTTATAAAGTCGTTATACAATTTTTCGAGATACGCCGTTTCGTAAGTATCGGAAAAAAGTTCGTCATATTTACGTTTTGTTTCCGTTTTCTGTTCTTTAACGTAACCCGCAAACTCTATCGTTTCGGTAAAATCGAAAGTTTCCGATTCGTTATACCCTTTTTCGTTTATTTCGAAGTCGGGCTGTAAGAATATATTCGTCGTGCAGTTACTCCCGTAGATTACCGCAACGAACGAATCCCCCGCGGTTACCGACGCGGTAAAGCCTATCGCGTTTTCTTCCGCCGCGGTATTCGTTATTTTGAAAGTTTCGAGATTTTTATAAAAATTTTCTCCGCCCGAAACCCTTTTTACGTAATATTTATAGTACGCCGTGCCGTTCGTGGGACTATTTATCGCGGCGCTGCCAACGGTAATTTTAACGTTCTTTTTAAAGGTTAATTCGACTACGATTACGTCCTTTTCGCCGTTGGTACGCATTAAGGTATCGACGTATTTAAAATATACGGAAGCGTAAGTTCCTCCGTCGTTTCTTTCCGTCGTCTGCATAAGGTTGGTTCCCGTCACGTCGAAAGGTACTTCCGCGCCCAACTTGCCGTGTTTAACGGAAAAATCCACCGTTTCGTTATATTCGACGGAATTAAATCCGTTCGTAGCGGTCGCTTCCGCCATACCGTTCAACGTTAAACCGAAACTGTTGTCGTAACTTTCTGTATCTGCCGTGAAGTTTACGAACATACCGCTTCCGAGCGTTTTGGCTTTGAGAGTTTTCTCCCAGCCGCCTACGGCGCCGTATTCGTAATAAACGGTAGTTCCGCTTTTTACGTTGATTTCCGCGCCCAGAGAATTCGCTTCTCTCGCGCTGCTCCCGGAATACAACGGGTTTTGCGTAACCAAAGTTTGTTTTCCGTCCGTTTCGGTGTAAATTCTTATTCTTATATCTTTATCGGTATCGATTATTCCCGTTATTTCGTCGTGAGTAACGGAAAGTTTCGCGTTCTTTTTAAATACAAGTTTAACAGACACGCTTTCCGCTCTGTTCACCCTTATTATGCCGTTCGAATCGCTGTACGCGGAATTGACGTTTATCTGCGGTCCGTAAGGATTTCCGCTTAACGCCGCCGTTTCCGTCTGTTTCCAGTCGGTAAACTTTAATTTCGGCAACTCTTTGTCGAAACTGTCGAAACTTTTGAAAACAAAATCGTTAGATACGACGTTGTTGGTTACGGTATGTTCGGAAACGCCCACGGTATAATCGAACGTTTCACCCGTGATTAAAGCACCGTTATTTTCCGCGGTGTTTTTTACCGCGTCGTAAAGGGATAAGGTATCGGCCGTTCCGGCGGCATTCGCCGCCTGCTTATAAACGCCCGCGCCCGTTATAGCCGTAACCGCAATCATTACCGACAAAGCGATGAATTTTATTTTTTTAATCATTTTTGATCCCCTTTTTTTTCTTTTTTACGATAACTGTCGCGATGACTGCGCCCGCCCCGATAACCAAAGCCGCGCCGACGACAAGAATAACGAACAACGCCGTGTTATACGTTATAAAGTCTGTTAAGGAAGAAGTTTTCGTAACGTCCTGAAGTTCTCTTTTTGCGAGATTGTATTCGGCGGAAAGTTTATATTTATCCGTCGCGCCGTTTATCGTTTTTTCGTATTTATCGATTACGGCCTGTATTTTTTTAAGAGCGGTAAAATCGTACCCTTCTGCTTTCTTTTCGGTGTAATAATCTTTCAGTTCTTTTATTTTTTCGGCTTTCGATTCGGCTAATTCTTCCGCTTCCCGTTCTAACGTCGGCACGGCGTCGATTTTTTCTGTCGCAAGCCTTTTATATTCTTCGAGATCGTTGCCGAATTCGATAGTTTTAAGTTCTTCCGTCGCTTTGGCGACTATATTTATCATTTCAAGGTCGTTCGCTTCGGAATACAGCGACGAATCTTTCGCGAGATAATAGTTTAATAATTCGTCGGCGATTTCCGTCGCTCTCGTTCTGAATTTTTTATACGCAGCAAAATCGAAACTCTGCGTTTCGTCGTATTCTTCGGCGGAAAAAACGAAACTCGGCAAGGCGTTAGAGTACGATATTCCCGTTTTATCCGTAGTTATCGCAAAAAAGTACGCGTTTCCCTTTTTAAGATGCAGCGTGTGATTTAAATCGCCTTCGAAAACGAACGGATTGTTTAGGTTCTCGGGAAGAGTTACCGAATGCCTTTTAACGGTATATTCCCCGTCGGAAACGTACGATGTAAAGGTTATTTTCGATTTCGGTCCGTCCTTAGATTGCTTATCGTTTTTAATTTCAAGGCAAACGTTTTCGGTAAAAACGAGTTTATAAAATATCCCGTACCCTTTGGAAACCCTTATAAACGATTTGTTTAAGTGCGCGCTCGTGTAGTCCGCGCCCGAAGAAGTATGATACGTTTCGTCAGAGCCAACGCCGTTTTCCGCTTTGAGTTCGGAAAAACTTTTCATCTCTTCTATCGTTCCGTAAAGCACGTCCGCAGTGTATTTTGCGGTGGAAAATTCCGTCGTGTCGCTTCCGCTTGCGATTTTACCCCTTACGCCCGTTACGATATCGTCGGAAGTAATCGTTTCCGCCGTTCCGCCGTCGGCTTTAACGGTTTTTATCCCCGAAAAAGCCGTAAAGGATAATATAACCGCAAGTAAAAATATGGGTAATTTATTAAGTATTTTCATTATTTCCCCGTTTAATAAAAAATTATTGTTCTTTGCCCGTTATTATATAAAGTTTTTGCTTTAACGATTCCGCCTGACAATTACGCAACGTTTCTGCGGTTTCTTCGCCGAAGTTTAATTCGTTTAACGAATTCGTTGAAAGGCTTTTCGTTAAGAGAGTGAGTTCACCTTTTCCGCCCGCGACTTTCTGAAAGGCGTACGCCGCTTTTTTAGGCGCGCCGGGCGTGTTTACGGTGCCGTCGTCGTTATCGTCGCTCCTGTTCGAATCGGGATCGTAAAAAAGTCCGTAACGGCTTTTCGTTCCCGTCCAGCCGACAACCGCGACGTTAAACATTTTATAATAGTTTACCGCTTCTACGTAAGGCATTTTCAGTTTTGCCGTTTCGTAAAGATTTTTAACGTTCTCGGCGATAAGAGTTTCTCTCGACGCGTCTCCCGAAAAACCCATTTCGGTAAAGAAAACCTTTTTATGTTTTCCTTCGTTATTAAGCACTACCTGATATATTTCGTTATTCTTTTCAACGAAGTAATCGGCGTTGAAAATCCCCGTGGAAATGTACGGGTGCCAGCCCACAGCGTTAAAATAATCGTCGGGATTTACCGACGCCTTTTCTTTGGATTCCGTATCGTAAAAATACCCGAAGTTTCCGCTTTTTATATTATCGTACAAATATTGTAAAAAGTCCACGTTGTTCGTCGTGGTTCCGAGCCCCGTAGGTTCGGTTATGCCGCCCATTAAAACGAGGGCGGCTTTATTGCTTTCTCTTATTCCCCTGCTCGCATAATAAAGCATATCGGCGGATATATCCGCCATCTGCTTCAAAGTATACACCGTTTCCGCGTCGGTGTAAATACTCTTCATAAAATCGGGGTTATTGATTTCATTGTCTACTTCCCACACGTCTACGTTTTTAAATTCCGCAGATAACGTCTTGAAAGACAAATAATAATCTTTGAGCCATTTAACGTAGTAAGCGCCTTCGGTAATATTCCTTTCGGGTTTTCCCGATTTTACCGTGCCTTCGTTAAAATTCGTATGGCTCATCGCGATGACTTGTATACCGTTTTTTTTTAGAAGGTCTATAAGTTTATGCGATTCTTCGCATTTCGCTTTATTAACGGTAGCAGGGTTTACAAGGTAGGTCGTGGCGTGCAGCCAGACTCTTACGCTTTTTACGCCCAGATTACGTATAAGAGTAATTTCTTTTTCCAAATCGTAACAGTCGTTACCGGTATACAATCTTTCGTCGAGATTATAGCACACGCCGTATAAGTTGGCCTGATTCCCTATACCTTCCGCCGTCGTCAGTTCTTTACCTGCGCTTAACACCTTTGCCAAAACCGCAATCTGCTCTTCGTTCAACGCGCTGTAAACTTCTTTACCGTTAATCGTGACCTTATTTACGTAATCGCCCGTCGCTTCTTCTTTATAGTCGTTATAAGCCGATTGCGCTATTTCGTAAGCAGACCTTTCTATTTCGTTTCCGTAACAGATAGTTTCTTTACCGTCTGCGGTTATCTTTAAGTACGCCCTTGCGGATATGCTTCTTTCCAGTCTGTTTTTAACAGTTTCCGTTATTTCGCCCGAAACGTCGAATCCGCCGAGTAAAACGTTAAACCGTTTCGCATCGTCCGTTTCGCCGTTCCATACCAGCCTTTCGTTGTCGGAAACGTAATTCGTATCAACCGTCAACGCTCCGTTTTTCATGTCGGACGGAAGTAAAAGAGTGCCGAGAACGTATTCAAGGTTCAGTCCGTCGAGCATACCGAGCGTTTCGGCAGATATTTCCGAAACGAAACGCATTTTCAAGTCGTTGGGTTTCAGTTTAAGGCTTCCCCCTACCGTGGTAAGTTTATAATAAAGAGCGTTAAACGTTAAATCTTCGGTTACCGCTACTCTTTCGTTTGAAGAATAGATTTTTCCGCTATGTAACCAGCCGATAAAATCGTAACCCGTTTTCGCCGCGGGATAAAGGGTTATTTCGTTTTCTCCTTTATACAAAACGCCCGCGTTCTTCTCGGAATTCTCTCCGCCGTTTAACACGTAATCGACTATTTTCGGCGCGGTTACGCTTTCCGTTTCTTCTAAAACGAAGTAAGGCAGTTGATATATTTTCGTTCCTTCGTTTATTCCGTATACTCCGAGAATATAACTGCTGCCTGCGGGTAAAAATATGGTATCTTTAAGCGCGTCTTCTTCTAAAGTTTTAGCGACTTCCGTTCTTCCGAAAGACGCGGTTTTTGCTCCGTCCGAATAATAGTTTTCATAAGTGGCTTTATAACTGCTT
>JAEDMA010000066.1 GCA_016295005.1 Christensenellaceae bacterium | reverse complement strand
TCCGGAGCAATGCGAAAACTTTTTAAAATACTTGCCTTATTTTTTTTAATAGTGTATTATTTATTATATATTAAACGTAAGGTTTCGTTTGGAGGAACTATGAACAGCATAAAAGGCGATAATTTTATTAAAATATCTTCTTATTCCGACCTTAAAAATCACGACGGCGAAGTTATATCCGTTAAAGGTTATATTCACAGAATCCGTGAAATGACGGGCTTCTCGTTCGTAATTTTACGCACCGCAAGGGACGTTATTCAATGCGTTTACGCCCCAGAATTTTCCGATTACCGTTGGGACTCAACTTTATCCGAAGAAAGTTGCGTGGAAATCACCGGCAAAAGCGTTAAAAACGTGGATGCAAAAGGCAACGAAAGATTCGAACTTCAGATTCACGACATAAAGGTTCTTTCCCGCCCCGCGGAAAATCTGCCTATCGTTATCAACAAAAAACAACTCGACGGTATTCAGTTAAACACTATTCTCGATTTACGCCCCATTTCCATGCGCAACCCGAGAGAACGCGCCATATTTAAAATTCAGGAAGGAATACAAAGGGGGTTCAGAGAATTTCTGACTTCCCAGAACTTTACCGAAATTCATACCCCGAAAATCAACTTCGCGGGGGCGGAAGGAGGCACCAACGTTTTTAAACTCGACTACTTCGGCAAAGTGGTTTATCTCGCGCAGTCGCCCCAACTTTACAAGCAAGCTCTCGTGGGCGTTTTCGAAAGAGTGTTCGAAGTCGCTCCCGTTTTCCGCGCGGAACATCACGACACTTCCCGTCACCTTAACGAATACATCTCTATGGACTTCGAAATGGGCTTCATAAACGGTTTTGAAGACATTATGAATATGGAAACGGGCGCGCTCAAATACATTATGAACTTGCTTAAAACGGAATACAAGGAAGAAATAGAACTTCTCCACGCAGACATTCCCGAAATCAACGAAATTCCCTGCATCAAGTTTATGGACGCCAAAAAGATTATAATGGAAAAATTCCACTATACCCCGTCCGACATGAAAGACTTCGACCCGCAGGAAGAAGAAATGCTCGGCAAATACGCCAAAAAAGAACTCGGCAGCGATTTTCTTTTCGTTACCCACTATCCTTCCAAAAAACGCCCGTTCTACACGATGGACGATCCCGAAGACCCCGAATACACCCTTTCGTTCGACCTTCTTTTCAGGGGGCTTGAAATTACTTCCGGCGGTCAACGTATCCACGACTACGACGAGCAGGTAGCCAAAATGAAAAAATGCGGTATGGACCCCGAACAGTTCGAAACCTATCTTATGCTTCATAAATACGGCGCTCCTCCGCACGGAGGTTTGGGTATCGGCCTCGAAAGACTTACCATGCACCTTTTAGGATTCAAAAACGTGAGGGAAGCGACTATGTTCCCGAGAGATATCAACAGAGTTACTCCGTAACGGATATAAAATTTTACGCCGCCGAATTTTCGGCGGCTTTTTTATTATTCTCCTCTCATTCTTTTTATTCCCGGCGCGTATAAATATTTTCGGTAAAAAAATTATTTTTTTGCCACTTTTCTATTGACAAATTTTATTTCCCGTATATAATAAGATTTAGCACTTGAAGATAGAGAGTGCTAAACTTAAGGAGGCTATTATAATGAAAGTCAGACCCTTGTTCGACAAAGTAGTCGTCGAAGCAATCGAAACGGAAGAAAAAACCAAAAGCGGATTTATACTCCCGTCCGCAAGTCAGGAAAAACAACAGACCGCGCGTATAGTTGCGGTCGGTCCCGGCGGCGTTATAGACGGTAAAGAAGTTGTTATGCAGGTTCAAGTTGGCGAAAAGGTACTTTATTCCAAGTACGCCGGCAGCGAATTCAAAGTCGACGGTAAAGAATTCACCATTATCCGCCAGAGCGATATTCTCGCTGTGGTAGAAGAATAATTTTAAGGAGTTTTTGTTATGGCTAAAGAATTAAAACACGGAGAAGAAGCAAGAAAAGCCCTCCAAAAAGGCGTAGATACCCTTGTCGACGCGGTTAAAATTACGTTAGGTCCGAAGGGCAGAAACGTTGTATTAGACAAAAAATTCGGAGCGCCGCTCATCACAAACGACGGCGTTTCCATCGCTAAAGAAATAGAACTTCCCGACGCGTTCGAAAATATGGGCGCGCAGATAGTAAAAGAAGTTTCCACCAAAACCAACGACGTTGCCGGCGACGGCACGACCACCGCGGTTATCCTTGCGCAGGCAATGATAGACGAAGGTTTAAAGAACGTCGCTGCGGGCGCTAACCCCATTATTCTTAAAAAAGGTATTGCGGGCGCAACGGAAATAGCCGTTGAAGAACTTAAAAAGATAAGCAAACCCATAGCCGATAAAAACGCTATTTGTCAGGTTGCTTCCATTTCCGCAGGCGACGAAAAAATCGGCGGATTACTTGCGGACGCTATGGAAAAGGTCGGCAAAGACGGCGTTATCACCATAGAAGAAAGCAAAACGATGAAAACAGAACTCACCACCGTAGAAGGTATGCAGTTCGACAGGGGCTACGCTTCCGCTTATATGGTTACCAACACCGACAAAATGGAAGCGGTTTTAGACTCCCCCGTTATACTTATCACGGATAAAAAGATTTCTTCCATACAGGAAATTCTCCCCGTGATAGAACCTATCGCTCAGCAAGGGTTAAGACTTCTCATCATTGCGGAAGACGTTGAAGGCGACGCGCTCGCGGCGCTCGTCGTCAACAAACTCAAAGGCGTGTTCAACTGCGTTGCGGTTAAAGCGCCCGGCTTCGGCGACAGAAGAAAGGCTATGCTCGAAGACATCGCCGTTCTTACCGGCGGCACGGTCATCTCTTCCGATTTAGGATTCGAATTCAAAGACGTTACTATGGATATGCTCGGCAGAGCAAGTTCCGTTAAAGTCGATAAAGACAACACCACTATCGTAGGCGGCGCAGGTTCTCCCGAAGCAATCGAAGCGAGAAAGCAGGCCATCAAATCGCAAATCGCCGAAACCACTTCCGATTACGACAGAGAAAAATTGCAGGAACGTCTTGCTAAACTTGCCGGCGGCGTTGCGGTTATCAACGTGGGCGCGGCCACCGAAGTAGAAATGAAAGAAAAGAAACTTCGTATCGAAGACGCTCTGAACGCTACAAAGGCTGCCGTTCAGGAAGGTATCGTTCCCGGCGGCGGAATCGCCCTTATCTCTACGATTTCCGCTATAAACGATTATGCCGAAACCTTGAAAGGCGACGAAAAAACGGGCGCGCAAATCGTTTTGAAAGCCGTAGAAGCGCCTTTGAAACAAATCGCTAAAAACGCGGGTCTTGACGGCGCGGTTATCCTTAACGAAGTGTTAAAGGCTGATAAACCCAACTTCGGTTTCAACGCTTTGACCAACGAATACGTAGATATGGTCGAAAGCGGTATCATCGACCCGACAAAAGTCACAAGGTCTGCTCTCGAAAACGCGGCTTCCGTTGCGGGCGTGTTCCTTACGACGGAAACGGTCGTTGCCGACATAAAAGAACCCGAACCCCCGCAGATGCCCGCAGGCGGTATGGGCGGAATGTATTGATTCCCTGCCCGTAAAAACAGAAAGTAATATTAAAGGGTTTGCCGAAATTCGGCAAACCCTTTATAATACCCTTTACGCGCAAAAAAATTAAATTCCAACCGTTTTTTATTTACAGATTCTCCTATATTTGCGTTATCGGCTTTGCGACAAAATATTTTGTTATAAGTCCGATAACGTTACCTTACCCGTGGTTTATTTACTCCCCGCATATAAATTCAGCCTGCGTTAAATAAAACGCAGGCTGTAATATTATTTTTTAGTTTGCGGCGTACTTCTTTTCGCGTTGCTGTCGGGGTTCGCACGTTATATCTAATCCGAGCCTCGATAAAGTTTTCTTATCTACGTGAGATAAAATTACCGAAGAGTGAAGTTGCGCGCCTTTTAATTTACCAAGTTGCTCCATAGCGATTTTCGCTATCGGGTTAGTTACCGCGCTTACCGCAAGCGACACCAAAACCTCGTCGGTATGTAGTCTCGGATTGCTGCTCTTCATGTATTCCACTTTAAGTTTCTGTATGGGTTCGATAACCGACGAAGAAATGAGGTCTATTGAGTCGTCCAGATCTCCGAGCGCTTTAAGAGCGTTAAGCAATGCAGCCGCGCTCGAACCCAAAAGATTGCCCGTTTTGCCCGTGATTATTCTGCCGTCGTTAAGTTCTATCGCGCAGCAGGGCGTTCCCGTGACGTTTTCCTTTTCGAGAGCCGCGTTAACCACCGCTCTGTCGTTTACCGTTACCCCTACCTTTTTCATTAAGAGGTCTATTTTGTTTATCGATTCTTTACTGCCCGTTCCTTTTCTGTAATCGAGCAACGCCGCATAGTATCTGCGGATTATTTCCTGTTTGGACGCTTCTCTCGTTACCTCGTCGTTTACTATGGCATACCCTGCCATATTTACGCCCATATCCGTCGGCGAAGCGTATGGCGAACTTCCCATAATTTTAGTAAGCATCGCCGAAAGAACGGGAAATATTTCTACGTCTCTGTTATAATTTACCGTCGCTACTCCGTACGCCCCCAAGTGAAATGGGTCTATCATATTCATATCGTTTAAGTCGACGGTAGCCGCCTCGTACGCTATATTTACGGGATGATTAAGAGGAAGGTTCCACACGGGGAAAGTTTCGTATTTAGCGTATCCCGCTTTTACTCCCCTTTTATATTCGTGATAGAGTTGAGATAAACACGTTGCCATCTTCCCGCTTCCGGGTCCCGGCGCGGTTACTACGACGAGCGGTCTCGTGGTAACGACGTATTCGTTGCGCCCGTAGCCCTCGTCGCTGACTATTTTTTCCACTTCCGAAGGATATCCTTCTATCGAATAATGTTTATACACCTTTATGCCGAGCATTTCGAGATGTCTTTTAAACGCCATTGCGGACGGTTGGTTCGCAAATCTCGTTAAAACGACGCTCCCCACGTAAAAACCGCGGTCTCTGAATATGTCGATAAGTCTTATGACTTCGGCGTCGTAAGTTATACCTAAATCGGAACGAAGTTTGTTCGTCTGAATGTCGTCGGAATTGATGGCGATGAGTATTTCCGCTTTGTCTTTCAGTTGCGAAAGCATCTTTATTTTGCTGTCAGGTTCGAAACCCGGCAACACTCTCGACGCGTGATAATCGTCGAAAAGTTTTCCGCCGAATTCGAGATATAATTTATCGCCGAACATCGCTATCCTTTCGGATATTTTCGCCGATTGCAACTCTAAATATTTACCGCCGTCAAATCCTATCTTGTTCATCTTTCGCTTCCCGTTTTTTTATTTTAATATTTTCGCTTCTTTTATCTTTTCGATAAAGTCTTTCACGTCTGCCGAAGCGGTTTTTCTATCTACTTCGTACTCGTCTAAAAGGGCTTCGGTTAAAGATTCTTCCGTCGCTCCTTTTTCAAGCGCTTTCCATAAGAACGCGCCCGTTTCGTTAAGCGTTATCATCGCGTTGAATTCGGCCGCGGCCTTTCCTACCGCTACAACTACGTAACTCCCCGCGACTTCTCTCAATATAAGGCCTTCTTTTAATTTTAACATATTTTCTCCCCCGTCATCGTTTTAAACGACAACTCCGCCGCTTCGCGCGATATATTACACCCGAGCGCGTATAAATTCGATTTAGTAAGAAGTTTGTCGGTAAGCGAAAGCAGTTTTTCCATATCTTCGGCTTGTTCGGGTCTTAACGTCTGATTAAACACCACGCCTATCATTTCGGGAATTTCCGCTTTTGTTATCGAGTTTTCTTTCGCCTGATAAATTTTACAAACGCACTTTAACTTTGCCTTTACGTTTCCGCCTAAACGATGTTTTCCGTTCCAGGGCGTGCCGTAAACGTAAAACTCTCCGTCGATATACCTTATTATCGGTTTATCGTCGTCTATATAAGTGAGTTTATCGCCGAGCATTTCTTTCCAGAGCCTTGTATGAGTGGACTTACCCGTGCCGCTCGGCGCGGTGAACAGATACGCTTCCCCTTTATAGGCGACCGCGCTGCTATGGAATATGGTTCCGTTTCCGTTTTTCAAAACGTATTCGCAGAATTTTCTTTGAAGCGCGATGGATTCCAGCAAAGGTTCGGGCGCGTTAAGACCTTTTCTCTCTCTTTCCACGTCCGAATCGGTTATAACCGCCGAAAAAGCAGGCTTTTCTTCACCCGTATAAACGAACTCTTCGCACAACTTTCCGGTATAAGCGTACTTCGTTTCCGCCTCGAACACGATATCGGCTATTTTATACTTTTTCATTTCCCTCTCCGGTTTTATCTCTTTTTTTTCGCGGAGACAAAACCATTTAGTATTGTATCAAACTACCCTGTTTTTGTCAATATTTAAGGGAATAAATTAGTGACTAATTTATTCCCTTAATTTTTATTTTATGCTTATTTATTTTTTCTTTAATATTACGTCGTAAATTTCGTCTTCGTTCACGTCTTTTCTATCCGCGTCGTAGATTATTTTTCCTTTATCTATTATTACTATTCTGTCGGCTATCGTAACCGCTTCTTTCACGTCGTGCGTGACGAATATTACCGTCCGGCTTCCCTTTTCTTTCTTTATCGTTTCGATTACCGAAAATTTAAGCGACAAATCGAGATTCGTAAGAGGTTCGTCCATAAGAAGTATATCCGACGGAAATGCAAGCGCCCTTATTATCGACACCCTTCTCGACTGCCCGCCCGATAAATTCTTCGGGTATTCGTTTATCTTTTCGGACATATTCACTTTCTCGAGAAGTTTTGCCGCGTCGGCTTCTTTATTTACGAGTTTTACGTTTTCACCGACGGTGAGATTCGGCACGAGTCTGTCTTCTCTGAACGTCATCGACACGGTTTTTTCGTCGCCGTAATCGACTTCGCCGTCGTAGTCGGTTAAACTCGCGATAATGTTAAGCAACGTGGTTTTGCCCGAGCCGCTTTCTCCCAGGATAACGGTTATTCTGCCGCTTTCAAACGCTACGTTAAAGTCTTTATATATAACGTTGTCGCCGTACG
>JAEDMA010000065.1 GCA_016295005.1 Christensenellaceae bacterium | reverse complement strand
ATAATAACGGAGAAACACAATGAAATACGCTTTTGTAAACGGAAAAGTTTTAAGCGGCAAAAAGGATATGTCGCCGCAGGAAGGTTTATGCGTTTTAGTTGACGACGAAATAATAACCGACGTGTTACCGAAAGATAATGCGGACTTTAACGGATATAAAGTCATCGACCTTAACGGCGCTTATTTAATGCCGGGGCTTATAAACATGCACGTTCACCTTGCGGGCAACGGCAAACCGCAAAAGAAGCAGCGTGACAATGCGAAACTCGTTAAAAAGTTGATGAGTAACCGTCTTACCCGCGCCATAGCGTATAAAATTGTTTCGTCGTTCGCAAAAATCGAACTTATGAGCGGCGTTACGACTATCCGTACTGTAGGCGGACTCGGAGATTTCGACACCAAACTTCGCGACGAAATATCTGCGGGCGACAAAATCGGTCCGAGAATAATCGCGTCTAATCGCGGAATATCGGTAAACGGCGGACATATGGCGGGTTCGGTGGCGATTGCCGCAACCGACGTAAACGACGCGCTTAAAATTTTAGAAAACAACGAAAAAGAAAACGTAGATTTAGTAAAACTGATGATAACCGGCGGAGTTCTTGACGCGAAAGAAAAAGGCGTTCCGGGAGAAGTCAAAATGCCGCCCGATATGGTAAAAGCCGTATGCGAAAAAGCGCACGAAAAAGGTTATTTAGTCGCAGCGCACGTCGAATCGACGGACGGAGTTAAACTTGCTCTCGAAAACGGAGTGGACAGCATCGAACACGGCGCGAAACCCACCGACGAGATAATAGACCTTTTCAAAAAAAGAAACGTTTTTTTGTGCGCGACTATTTCTCCCGCGCTTCCCTACGCTTTGTTTGACCGTAAAATTAGCAACGCTTCGGAAGTGGAGCAATATAACGGCAACGTGGTTTTTCAGGGAATCATAGACTGCGCGAAAGCCGCCGTCGCAAACGATATCCCCGTAGTTTTGGGCAACGACGTGGGCTGCCCATGGATAACGCAATACGACTTTTGGAGAGAACTTTGTTATTACCATAAATACGTCGGCGTAAGCAATGCGTTCGCCCTTTATTCGGCAACCGAACTCAGCGCGAAACTTGCGGGTATCGGTCATCTGACGGGTACTATAGAAAAAGGTAAATGCGCCGATATGATATTTACCGAAAACAATCCGCTCGACGACTTAAAAGCGTTAAGACAGGTTAAAACGGTTATGGCGCGCGGAAAACTGATTGCTTCGCCCAAGGTCAAAGTAAACAAAAAAGTAGCCGCCGAACTCGATAAATTCTTAAATTAAACTTACAAAAATATATTCTAAATAACCGTACCGCTGCCGATAAAAGCAGTGGTACTTTTTTGTTTTTTATTCTGCTATTCTTTCCACGTCGCACTCGTAACCGTAGAAAGCGTTCATTTCTTCGCGCATTTCTTCCCTTACCCTGTTTTTCAAATCGATTATTCTTTCTTTCGGCGACAGTTCGTCGTTCGGATAAACGGGTTTTAGCACTTTCGAAGTAACCTTAAAAGGTCTGCCGACTAACTTATCCCACCCGTTAGGGTCTCTTATCAGATTTACTATGGGAATTACGGGAACGTTGTTCGTTACGGCATAATTGAACGCGCCGTTTTTGAACGGCCTTAACTTTTTATATCCCCACCACATTGCCTGCTCGGGGTCGATATGCACTTTTTTGCCCTTTTTCAAAAACTGCGTTATGGCGCGGTTAAGGTTTTTCTGATTGCTGAATTGCGCCGACAGCGGCAAAAAACCTAAAATTTTTATAGTATACCCGAAGAACCCTTTTTTATTGTTGTGGCTTGCGCCTACGAAGTATACCCTTTTAAAAACGACTTGCTTAATTATTAAAGAATCTAAAAATGAAATGTGGTTACTTACCGTTATCGCTCCTCTTTTATTTTTAAGTTTAAGGTTTTTTCTGCCGAGTATTCTCAGTCTGTAAGCAAAAAACGTTATAAAGGGCGCGAAAATAAACACCAACGCCCTTAAAAAGCAATAATACACCTTGTCTATAAATCTGTCGTAAACGTATCTGTGGTCGGGTTCCTGTGTTCCTACAAACCTGTATTCCCCCGCGTTCGGGTCTATATCGTACTTTTTCTCTTTTTCCAAAGAGGCTATTCTTTCGTTGCTTTCCTTATAAGTCATCTTTTCTCCGAAGCGTTTTGTTTATAATATCGGCTATCTCATCGGCGCCGTTGCAATCCTTTCTGAATTTCGCGGTGTTTTCCGCGTAAGTAATAAGCGGCGACCTGTCGTCAATCAGTTCTTCCACTCTCTTTCTGATAAAATACGGACTGCTTATATATTCGCCGCATTTATATTTATCCACGAAAAGTCGCTTCGTCGCTTTTTCTATCGGATGCGGGTAGTAATCAATAAGCACGGGCGTCCCCACGAACACCGAGTCCAGAACGGAATTCGGACCCGCTTTGGTAATAAACAAGTCGGCAAGTTTATAAAATTCGAAAATGTTTTCGGTAAAAGAAAGCGGAATAAGCGTAACGTTTTCTTTATGTTTTTTCTTCATAAAGTAGGCGTACAGTTTTTCGTTTTTGCCTGCGACCGCCACTATCGTGATACGCTTATGCGTTCTGCAAAGGCTGTTTACCACGCTTTTGCATTTCCCCAAAGCGTATCCGCCGTCCGCCACGACAACGCAGAATTCGTTTTCGTCTATCCCGTACTTTTCGCGAAGAGTTTTTTTCGTTTCGGTGCAACCTATAATATCCTGACGCGCCGTAAAGTTTACCGTTTTACAATCTTTCGTGGAAAAACTTCTCTTTCTTACCGCTTCTCTCGTCGCAAAAATATTGTTGGTTATAAAAATACCGTCGCGGTTGTCCCACCACGGGTGAACGTTGTTATCGGGATTATACGTCACCACGACGCAGTTCGGGTCTCGCGTTCTTTTGTATTCCACCGCGCAGAACGTTATAAAATAATGAGTGCTGACTATACAGTCGGGTTTATGTTCCGAAAATGCTTCGACCGTTGCGTCTACGAAACTTTTGAATATGGTTTTATGCGTAAACTCCAGAAACTTTTCGCCCCCGAACGCTTCCATGACCGCAAATATCATAAATCCGTACCCGTGGATTTTATTCGTAGCCTGAGTCTGGCGCGTCAAAAACTTTTCGAACGTGACGGTCTTTTCGTTGTCTTTCATAATATCGCAGTCTTCTATATCGTAAACGTCGCCGTACTTCTTTTTCAGACTATCTGAAATTGCTCTCGCGCTCGTTATATGTCCGAATCCCGATTCTATAAAAGTTACTAATATCTTTTTCTTACCCATAGTACGTAAAACGCCGCCTTATTACGCGGTGATTATTGACATAATTAAATAAAAACAGTCGTATTCCTTTCTCGTACAGATATAATACTATAAAATAAAACAAAAATCAATAACAAAATGGCCGAAAGTGTTTTCATAAAAAAACAATAAAACCGAAAATTCCGTTCCTGCAAGAAAAAATAAGAGTATTCCGCTTTTCAACGAATTGACTTTTCCTTTCTTTTTGGCTATAATCATATCAAAATAACAAAAGGAAGGTAGATATGGTAAATAATTTTTGTTCTGTTCCGTTATGGAAGTGTTCGGCGCGGCTTTCCGCTGTCGCTATGGGAAACGAAAAAGCCGATTTGGTAATAACCAACGCCAGACTTATAAACGTATGCACACGCGAAATAATCGAGGACGCCCAGGTCGCCGTCGCTTACGGAAGAATAGCCATGGTCGGCGATTGCTCGAAATGTATCGGCGAAAACACGAAAGTAGTAGACGCGGAGAACAATTATCTTGCCCCTGCCTTTTTAGACGGTCATATTCACGTTGAATCGTCGATGTTATCCGTCGGCGAATACGCCAAAGTTACCATGCCGCACGGAACCGCGGGGATTTTTATGGACCCCCACGAAATCTGCAACGTGTTGGGTCTTGACGGCGTAAAATATATGCTCGAAGACGCCAAACGCGCTCCGCTTAAAACCATGCTCACTACCCCCTCGTGCGTGCCTGCCGTTCCCGGTTTCGAAGATACCGGCGCCACGATAGGTCCCGAAGACGTTGCCGAAACGATGAAATGGGACGAATGCGTAGGTCTAGGGGAAATGATGAACTTCCCCGGTATTATTTATTCGGACGAGCGCACCCACGCGATAGTCGGCGAAACGCTTAAAGCGGGTAAAACGGTTACCGGGCACTATTCCGTTCCCGAAACGGAAAACGGTTTGAACGCGTATATCGCGGCAGGCATAAGATGCTGCCACGAATCGACGAGAGAAATCGACGCGCTCGCAAAAATGCGCCTGGGTATGTACGCCATGTTCAGAGAAGGTTCCGCCTGGCACGACTTAAAAGAACTCGCCCCCGCGTTAACTAAGCGTAACGTGGATTCAAGATTCGCTTGCCTTATCTCCGACGACACTCACCCCCATACCTTAAAAAAATACGGGCATTTAGATCATATCGTAAAAAGAGCCATAGAAGAAGGTATCGACCCGCTGACGGCTATTCAGATGGTAACCATTAACGTTGCGCAGTGTTTCAGTCTCGATCATGAGCTCGGCTCGATTACCCCTTCCAAATGCGCGGATATGGTAATTATATCCGACCTTAACGAATGTAAAGTCGAAAAGACCTTTATCGACGGAAAACTCGTTGCCGAAAACGGCAAAACCGTCGTAGAAATAAAAGATTACGTCTACCCCGCAAAGGCGATTAACACCGTTCATATGGCAAAAATCACTGAGGACGACTTAAAAGTCAAAGCCGAAGGTGTTTCGGCAGACGTTCGCACGATAGAAATTATCCCCGAAAAAACCACCACTTACGAAAGAATAGTAAATATGCCGATAGAAAACGGTGAAATCAAATCTGACGTCAAAAACGATTTACTTAAAATGGCAGTGTTCGAAAGACACAACAATACGGGCAAACACGCTTTCGGATTCGTCAAAGGATTCGGAATAAAAAGCGGCGCGTTGGCGCAGACGGTCGCTCACGACGCTCACAACCTTTCGGTAATCGGTACTAACGATAAAGATATGGTTATCGCCGTAAACGCGTTGATAGAATGCGGCGGCGGTCTCGTTGCCGTTAAAGACGGTAAAATTATCGGCAAAGTTCCTCTGCCCATCGCAGGACTTATAAGCGATAAATCTCTGGAAGAAACCGACGCGCTCGTTTCTTCTCTCGAAACCGCCTGGAAAGAAGTCGGCTGCAAGCATCCTTCACCATTTATGACTATGGGAATCATCCCCCTTGCTTGTCTTCCCGAACTTCGTTTGACCGATAGGGGTTTAGTAGATTGCAGAACGTTCAAGTTCGTCGATTTAATAGCGGAAAGCCATAAATAAAACTAAGGCGGCGAAAAAATTTTCGCCGCTTTTTAATAACCTGTAACGAACGCGGCGGAAAGAATATCTTTCCGCCGCGGGTTTTTATCAATAACACTTATATCGGTTTAATACGCGTGTATACGATTTCTCTTTTATACGTTTGTCTTCTTTTAATAATTTCGCTCTCGGCGAACTTCCATTGCGCCTGAATCGCGTAATTCGTTTCGAGCATAGGATTTGATTCTATGCTGTTTACTCCGCCGTCGATAACGTTTTTGCTTATTTTTGAAAGAATAATCGAATTGATTCCGGTATTTTTGTAATCGCTTCTGACTCCTATTAAAGCCATTTCCAGATCCGTAGGGTTCTTGATTGATTTTAACACGCCTACGAATCCCGACGGGAAAAGTTTCCCTTTATGTTTTATTAAAGTATCGCAAATGCTCGGCAAAACTATACCGAACGCGACGACTTCTTCGTTTTTGTCTACTAAAACGCTTATGTATTTAGGATTACAGATTGTTGCGAACTGCCCTAAGACGTTTTCTTTCATTCTGTCTTCTATCGGAACGTAACCGTCTAACTTGCCGTAAGCGTCGTTTAACGTTTCAAATAAACTGTCACCGTACTTTTTAACTATGGCTTTAATGCTCATGGTCTCCGAAACGTCTTTAACGCACAACCTATCTTTAAGTTTTTCCGCAAGTTTTTCTATTCTATCGTAAGGCTTATCGGGAATTTTGAAACGATATTCCACCCACTTGGACTCGTCGTCAAACCCGAGTTTTTTCATGTTTTCGCAAAAATACGGATAATAATAGTTGGTAGCGTAGGTCGCTCTTTCGTTAAACCCGTAAGTCAGCATACCTTCTCTGTCGGTATCGTTAAAGCCCCACGGTCCGTGAATAACTTTCATTCCGTGCTGCTTTCCGTAATTTTCCACCGCGCCTAAAAGAGCGTTAAACACTTCTATGTCGTCAATACACTCGAAACGGGAAAATCTGATATATTTTCCGCCTGAAAGTTCGTTATATTTGTGGTTGATAATTCCGGCAATTCTCCCGACCAACTCTCCGTCTTTATATGCGAGAAAACCTTTCGCGTCACACTCTTTTAAACTGAAATTTTTCTTCGGATCGAAAGTATTCATTTCGTCCATACGTAAAGACGGTACGTAATAAGGACAATCTTTGTATAAAATTAAAGGGTACGTTGCAAACAACTTCAGGTCCTTTTTGCTCGCGACTTCTTTTATCTCGATCATAAATTACTCCAAATATAAAATCAAGTTGTTTTTATTGTACCCCTTTTTTCAAAAAATTTCAAGTAAAATAACTCACTAATTTTGTCGCATGGGTTTTGGCGGAACTTCGTCCTTTAACGCCATAATATAATTGTTGTACTGCTCGTCGGTAAGTTTGGTTATTTTGTTTTTCTTTTTTCTCTTGCTCATAATTCCCTCCGTGTAGATATTATCGGCAATAGAATCCCTTTTTATTCTTCTTTACCTAAAAGCGATTATATTCTTTTAACGACTGTTTTCCTCATAACATCAAAAAGACGGCTTAAATCCGTCTTTTTCAAAAACTAATTCGATTAAATCGTTCGTTTTACCTATTTACTTGTTAAAACTCTTGACGTTGTTTCACATATAAAACCTTAAATCATAGCGCTCGTCAGTTATTGTCCGTATGCTGACAAGTTTAATCTGCTATCTCACAAATAAAAAAGACGGCAACAGCCTTGCAACAAACGTAACGAGATACTGCGCTA
>JAEDMA010000064.1 GCA_016295005.1 Christensenellaceae bacterium | reverse complement strand
TTGAAATACTGCGCTCGAAAACCCTTGCAAGCAAGTTTTCTCGCTTGTATTATAAAAATAAAGAGGCGGGAATGGTTTCCCGCCTCGAAGAAGTTATTTTCAGGCTTCCGTATTTACGGTTTCGAGTTGCGGTTTCTTATCTTTTCTGAAAGATTTGAAATACGCCCAAACTACTGCCGAGAAAGCATACGCGGTGAACACCGCCGAAACGCCGGAAATCAAAATCTGTAAACCTATAAGTTTTATCTGCAAGTTGCCGAGAAGAACGAGCGCTATCGTGATAACCGCTATCGCGCCTAACACAACTGCTAATCTTACTCCGCTTGCCGCAGTCGCCATTTCGCCTATTTTATAATATGACTTTTTGTCGTTGGCGACGTTTCTGCAAAGTTCTTTGCATCTGTTTACTATTACTACCGACAGTATCGCCGAAAGCGTTGCCGACAACACGAGCGTTACGCCGAACATAGATTCGGTGGGAATTCTCGTAAGACCCATAAGAGCAAAGAACAATAATCCCGAAATCAGGGAACTTACAAACACGGTGAGAGCGCCCGAAAGTTTTTCGGTAAACAGGAAGTATATAAACGTCGCTACGTATATGATAGCCGCGGAAATAAGTATTCCGCTGACGGAATTGTTTACGTAATACGTGGGAGTAGCAACGTCTACTTTAACGTTCAACTGTCCGAGTCCTTCTACCGCGCCGAGTTTGCCTTCTATATATGCTTTAAGGTTATCTCTTACCGCTTCCATTCCTAATCCGTTAAGATCGGATACGGTATAAACGTAATATTCGCCGTTTACGGATACTTTGCTCGCGTGAGCGACCGTCTTTACGTTCTGGTTGGAAAAATATTCTTCCGCGCTTTCTTTTACTACCTTTTCGGCGTCGCCGATATTTGCGTCGATATTAACGGTTAAAACGCATTCCGCGCTTTGTTCCGCAGATTTACCGAATCCGAAGAAAGCGAAAACGGCAAGTCCCGCAACGATTAAGCAAAGAGCCAGAACCGTAAATAACTTAAATCTTTTTTCTATGGTACATTTCATAATTATTTACCTGCCCTTTTTAAGTTTAAGAAGTTATCGGGATTCTTGGTGAGCGGTAATATCAATGAGGTGAACATTCTCGCAATCAACATCGCCGTGAAGAAACTGATAACCGCGCCGATTCCGAACGTTATGGCAAACACGCGAACGTAGCCTTTGGTTAAAAACAGCAACGCAAGCGCCGCGACGCCCGCAAAAAGGTTTGTGCCGAGCACCGGGAAAAGCGAACGTTTATATCCCGTGGATACCGCCGCTTTAACCGTTTTGCCGAGAGCGTATTCTTCGTCGATTCTCTTGATTATTATTATAAGTCCGTCGGCTGCAAGCACGGTTGCCGCAAGTATTCCGACGACTCCGCCGAAGTTTAAGGTTATTCCGGGAACGGCGATAAGCATTGCCGTTTCTACAAGAATAAAGAAAAGCAGCGACAACGTCGCGATTAATCCGTATCCTTTATATTTAACAGCGAAGAACACTATGGCGCATACTACCAAAGATACTACCGCCACAAGCGAATATAACGCGGTGTTTTCGCCGAAAGCCGCGGGTACGTCGTACGAAACGGCTTTTTCTAAATCGTATTTATAAGCAAGTCCGCCGGTGCTTATCTGTAAAACGATACGTTCCGCGTCCGCTTTTGCGGAAGACGACGCGTATACCGTTTTATTCTGTATACCGTTGGAGTCGAGCGAAGAGTTCAATATCGTGTTATCCCCTAACGCTATTTTGAAATAGAAAGTGCCGGATTCGGCGTCCATCGCTTCTTTAAGAGCGTTATAGCCGTAATCGGTGAATTCTATCGCCGCGTAATGAGTTGTACTGTCGCCGGATACGTAGTAACATTTCGCTACCGCGTTTTCTTTATCCATTATTTTAGTGGTAGGATTAGAAGACGAACCGCCGTAAAACTCTACTTTACCGTAAGCGAACACAGCCTCCATATCTGCGGAAAAAGTATCGGTTTTCTTGGTTTCGACCTTTATCGCGTAGTCTTTGCTTCCGCTCTTTACGTCTTTAAGCGCCGTAAGAGAATAACAATCGTATCCGAGCGCGTCGAGTCTGCTGCCGAGAGTATTCAATACTTTGTTTATATCTTCAACGTCTTCTTTATTGTCTTTCGCGAGCGAAACGGTATACGCCGTCCCTCCCTCCATATCATAACCAAGTTCTATCGCGCCGATTATCGAATTATAATCTTTAACGCCAACGGAAAACCTGACAAACGTCATCGCGAGCAAAACCGCGAGCAACGCGCATACGACAGACAGTAACGTTATTGCCTTGCCTTTCTTCATTTTTACCTCCGTCTATTCACAATTACCCGATTGTAATTGTTTAAACTATCTTGTTTATTATAATGCAAACGCCCGTCAAGGTCAATAGAAAATCAAAACATTTTTCGATTATCTGACATTTTTAGGGATTTTTTTGCGCTTACAGGCCCTCTTTTTCGCCTTTTTTGACTGCGTAAATATCGAGAGCGCACTCCATTCTCGCTTTCATCATCTCGCAGGTGATTTCGTACGGCTTATTTATATCCCCGTTAAAATTGACGTTATTCGCCGCGCAACCGCCGCTGCAATGATATTTCGCAAAGCAGTCCTTACACTTTTCGCGCGTATACAAACTCGCGTTTCTGAACACGGAACGGATATTTTCGTCGAGTTTGCCTTCGAACACGTTACCCATTTTATAAGCGGGGTTCGACGCGAACTGATGGCACGGGAATATATCTCCGTTGGGCGTTACCGAAAAATATTCGTTGCCCGCTCCGCAGGCAGATACCCTTTTCTTTAAGCACACGCCCCCTTCCAGATCGATGTTAAAGTGGAAAAAGTTGAAAAGTCTTTCTCCTTTCGCCCTTCTTTCGAGATAAATTTTGGAAAGTCTTCTGTATTCTTCTTTTATAGCGGGCAAATCTTTTTTACCGATATAAAGTTCGTCGTTTTCGTCCAAAACGACGGGTTCCAGAGAAATCTGGTCAAGCCCCATGTCGGCAAGAGCAAGCACGTCGTTACCGAAATCGAGATTCTTGTTGGTAAAAGTACCCCTTACGTAATACTTTTTATCGCCGCGCATTTTTACGAAGTTACGGATATTGTCTATTATAACGTCGTAACTGCCTTTGCCGTTTACGGTTTGCCTTACGCCGTCGTGCACTTCCCTTCTGCCGTCTACGGACAAAACGAGATTTTCCATTTCGTCGTTAAGCCAACGAGCCGTTTCTCCGTTTAACAGCACCCCGTTGGTGGTCAACGTAAACAAAAAGGTTTTACCCGCCTTTCTGCCTTCTTCTTTGGCGTATTCAACCGTCTTTTTAACCACGTCGAAGTTCATAAGCGGTTCGCCGCCGAAAAAGTCCATTTCGAGAATTTTTCTGTTTCCGCTGTTAGAAATAAGGAAGTCTACCGCTTTTTTAGCGACTTCGAAAGACATATATTCGGCTTTGCCTTTATATTTTCCTTTACCCGCGAAACAGTATTTGCAACTTAAATTGCAATCGTGGCAAATATGCAGGCAGAGCGCTTTTACCAAATCGCTTTTTACGGGAATTTCCCTTTTTTCTTCTACGTATAAAAGACCTTGTTCTTTCAAGGTCGCGATTTCTTCTTCTATTTCCTTTACGGCGTTATCAATCGCCCCGGTTAAGTCGTAGGGTTCTCCGTTAATCTTCTTTACGACTTCGCTCGTGAGGGCGTCGCATATATGGAGAGACCCGCTTTCGGAATCGAAAAGATAATATCTTCCGTCAATGTTAAAGGTATGTACCATTTTCAATAAATACAAAAATCAAGGAACAGTAAAAATACCGTTCCTTGACAAAACCGATATGTTTTTTATCTTACGTTGTTGATTTTTGCTTCTTTTTCTAATTTTTCGCAGTTCTGGTTGCCTACGGTGCAGGAAGTTTTGCAAGCCGACTGGCAGGTGCTTCTGCATTCTCCGCAACCGGTGTTCTTTCTCGCCTTGGGCGTAGCGACTAATTTGATTCTGTTCATAATCGTCTCCTTTAATTTTCCTTATATTCTGATTTTAAGACGGGCAACGCAAAACAAAATTTTCGCGTTTATCCCGAAGTCGTTCCGGAAATTTTGATTTTAGGCAAAAAGTTCCGTTACATATTATATAAATAATAATTTATTTTTTTAGTTTTGTCAACCCGTTAAAGGGATTATTCCAGCGAAGTAAGATATATTATATACCCGATAAGGGCCGCCAGAGCGATTCCGCCGAGAACGACGAGAAGGACTTTCCAGAAAGACACCGGCGTTTTACCCGCGACTTTACCCGTTCTTCCGTTGACAAAAAAGTTATAAAACTTCTTCGCGTACTTATAATTGCCGAGATATACCGGCAACATAACGTACTTATACGTGACGCCGCTATGCGTCGTCGAAGCGGTGAAAGACCCGACCACGTCGTAAGAGTATTGCGACAACACCTGTCTCTCTATTTCCGCGTCCATTACGGATTTCGCGCTCCCCCAGCAGTCTTCCAGATCCCTGTCGTAATGATACGCCATATAACCGAGCATATATTTTTCGTCGTACATAACGCCGGAATTCGTTTCGTAAGGGCTTACCTTATCCAGTTGGTTCTGACCGAATTTGCTGCCCGCGGTGACAAGAACGTCGTCGAAACGCGTCGACCAGTCTCCGCTGACCGTTCTCCATTCGGTATACGTTTCCGTTCTTCTATCTTTACCCGAACCTACCGTTCTCGTTTTATTTTTGCCGAGCCTTGCGGTATAAGTTGTATACGTGCTGCTGTCAAAAGTAAAGCACGGCATATATACGCCGTTGACGTTGTCCGTCTTGATACTCTTTTTGAACTTTCTCGGCGCAAAAAATCTCTTTTTCGCCCAGTTTTTGGCATATTCGACGGCTTTTTCCAAGCCAAAAGCGAAAGGTAGCAATCCGTTAGGTTTTAACCCTGGTAACTCTTCCGTTTTTACGACGTGCGCCGTTCCGCAAAACGGACAGCACTCGGCGGTTTGTCCTTTTTTCAGTACGACCTTCGCGCCGCAGTTATCGCAGGAAAAGACGGTGGCTTCGCCCTGATCCCAAGAATTGTCTTTACCGTCTTTATCGAAACCGTCGATAAGATTAAGTTCTTTCGCGGTTTCTCCCTGCTCGATTTTGATTTTCGTGCCGCAATGTTCGCAATAAAGCGACTTCGATTCGGGGTCGAAAACGAGATTTGATCCGCACGAAGGGCATTTCTCCCGTTCGGTATCGACGCCTATCTTTTCTTCGCCCTCAATATTGATTCTTTCTCCCATGGTCTTAAACTATTCTATATCGTTTAATTCCTCGAGCATTTTGGCAAGATCGGCTCCGTGAACGTCCGCCGCTTCGCCGACCGTTTCGCCGTGAGCCAGAGCGCAGCCCAAACAATGCATTCCGTGAGCCATTAAAATTTCACCTGCCTTGGGGTTGATTTCCAAAGCATCGAATATTGTAGTGTTTTCCGTAATCTTCTTTTCCATAATATATGTATCTCCTTACTTTTTAACTGTTTTTATTAAAGTTTTTTGCCGCATTCGGGGCAGAATTTCGCTCCTTCCGTCACTCTTGCTCCGCATTCGGGGCAGAACTTATTTACGGGCAGTTTTTTGCCGCATTCGGGGCAGAATTTAGATCCTGCCGGCGCTTCGCCGCCGCATTCGGGACATTTAACCGTTCCTTTCGCCGTTTCTTTTTTCTCGGTTGAGCCCGAAGACTTAAACGCTTCGGTAAACGCCGCGCCCAGCCCTACGCCTGCGCCTATGCCTATGCCCGCGCCCGCCATCGTGCCGCCGATACCGGGATTACTTGCCGCGCTTTTCATCGCTTCCGCAGCGGAAATCTTCATCATAACGTCCGTCTTATCGCCCAAAATACCGAGTTTTGAACGTTCGTCGATAGCCTTTTCGACTTCTTCGGGAACGGACATATTCTCTATAAACAAGTTGGTGAGTTTAAGACCGATTTCGTTGAATTTATGTTGTATGCTCGCCGAAACCGCCGTGTTGAATTCAAGCGTATTACCCGCTAAATCCAAAGCGGAAATTTTGCTTTCGCCGAGCGCGTCCGTCAAAGCGGATACGAGCATGGTTTTGAGCCAGTCGGTAATATCCGACGTAACGAAAGACGAATTAGTACCGAAAAGTTCTTTAAGGAAGCAGCCTGCGTCGTCAACCTTAAACGCGTAAGAACCGTAACCTTTTACTCTTATCATGCCGAATTCGGGATCGCGGCGCATTATGGGGTTTGCCGTTCCCCATTTATTGCCCGTGAACTGTTTGGTGTTGATAAAATAAATATCTACCGTTATCGGGGTCTGGAAAGCGTACTTCCAGCCGGCAAGTTTGGATAATATCGGAAGAATTTCCGTTTTAAGGTCGTAGGTCCCCGGCGTAAACACGTCGGCAATCTGTCCTTTATGAACGAAAACCGCGGTCTGCGATTCCCTTACGATGATTTTACTTTTATTATTGATTTCTCTTCCGTTAACCGGATATTTGTATACGAGCGTATTGCTACTGTCGTCCACCCATTCGACGATTTTTAGAAACAGAGCCATATTTTTCTCCTTATTTCGGGGTTATAATCTTTTCCCTCTTATTTTCAATTACAGATTATAACATATTTTTTTTAAATTTACAATATTTTATGCTATTTTACTTTTAATTTTCTTTATTTTGTGATAATATGTTTTTTGTAAAAAAGATTTCTTATTCAAAGGAACGCTTTTTACACAGAATTTTATAATTGCAGGTGTAGTTTAGTGGCAAAACAACAGCTTCCCAAGCTGTGGTTGTGAGTTCGATTCTCATCACCTGCTCCAAAGCAAAAACCCCCGTGTTTTCCTCTGAAAACACGGGGGTTTTTATTTACTTTTTATCCGTCGGAATTTTAAGAATTATATGTTTTATTTATTCAGGTCGTAAATGGAACGAAGCCCGTCGAGCGTCAACGTTCTGTCAACTTTCGTGATGCTTTTCACTTCTTTCGCTATTATTTCGCCAAGACCGCCCGTCGCGACGACGGTCAAGTCGGTTTTATTGAGTTTTCTTTTTATTTTGTTGATTATGTTATCTACAAGCCCCGCAAAGCCGAATATGATGCCCGCCTGCATACTGCTTTTGGTGTTTTTGCCTATCACGCTTTCGGGAGCGTCGAGTTCTATCATAGGAAGTTGCGCCGTATTGTTGACAAGCCCCTCTA
>JAEDMA010000063.1 GCA_016295005.1 Christensenellaceae bacterium | reverse complement strand
GATAGACAGTTTTGCTTTGCCTATGCCTTGGGATATGCCGGGTTACGAAGATCAGGTTATCATGGCTGCGGGTTGTTTCGTTCAGGGGGCAAGTATAGAGCTTTCCGCCGACGGACCGGTAAGACCGCCGTATATAGCGTATCTTCAAGGCGGCTTGACTTACGAACACTGCAAAATCGCATTGAAAAACCTCGAATTGTAACGGTTATTTTGTAATTTTCGGAAGATAACTTTTTAGTAAAACCGCCGCAGTTTGCGGCGGTTTTACGTTATAATTTTAGCGATAACTCGTCTAAAACGTCTAAAAAAGCGTTAAAGTTATCTTCGGAATATTCTATCTCTGCAGAATATTCTCTCGAAACGTCTTCTAAATCTTCTAAATTATTGCCTTGAAAAATTTTATCTATAAGGAAAATTGACACGACGGCAAATAAAGTTTTGGAGATTAAATCGCTTTTGTCTATCGCGGAAGAAAGGTGTCTGAAAATAAAATAACAAAACAGTTGTTCGAAAGGCGTTGCAAATTTCTCGTTTATAAAAAGAATTTTATCGAAATCAGTTTTTCTTACTGCTTCAACCCATTCGTCGGAAAGGGTTTCGAGAGAAAGTAAAAAAGTTTTCCAGTCGTAATTTTTTACCGTATCATTGTTTAATCCGCAAATAGATAATAGCTTTAAAAGACGCGTTTCAAACGGCATTTTTCTGTTTTGAACGATTTTTAATATCTTCATTCGAAAAGAAATAATCTTTCTTTCAAACGCCGTTAAATCGGTGGATTTTTTCCTGTTGTTTATTATAACCTCTTCGGCTTTGCCGGTAAACTCCAAAACGTTTTTGCAAGCGTTTTCGCAAGCGATTCCGTAACCGAGTTCCGTTCTGTCCGATAAAAAATTTCTGTATACGGGGTGGTCACGGCATATACGACACAACTTATCTTTTCCAAGGGAAATTATTATGTCGCATAAATTGTCTTTGTTTAAGAAAGGGCATCTTTTATCGCCGGTCAATTTAAACGAAGCGTTTTCGTAATCAATGTCTTTTTTTAGTCTTTCCGAAAGGTCGCTTTTAACGTTTTTATAATATTCAAGCGATTTACGATTTATATTTATCGTCCAACCGATACAACAATTGTGCTTGCATTTCGTGTTTGCACACCTGAAATTTTTATAGAAATTTACGCTCGTTATCATAAAAACTAATTGTTTATTTTATCCAAGAGATTAAAAATTTCATTTAAATCGGAAATTTCATAATCGTATAAAACGTTATCGGGGTTACCTTCGTTAAATCTGTTTATCCTGCAAGCTTTAACGTTGTTCCGTGTTGCAAGTGGGATATCCGTTATAAGGGAATCTCCGACCATAAGTGTATTTTTCGGACTGAAATTCGATATGCGCTTTTGCATATACTCAAAATATTCTTTACTCGGCTTGCAAAATCCGATACTTTCGGAAATAAAAACGTCGTCAAAAAAGTTGAGAAGACCTGATTCTCTCAATTTTGCGTTTTGCGTGCTTGTTACTCCGTTTGTAGCAAGATATAATCGGTAACTTTTTTGTTTTAATTGTTCCAAAGAGGGTATTACGTCGGGGAAAAGGATTGCCGAAAAAGAAAGTTGGTTTTCGAAATAATCATCTGTGTCTTTAGCGTTCAGAACAATATCTTTTTCTTTTGCGTAATCTATAAACCTGCCGTGTAAAGCGTCAGAAAAATTGCAGTTTCCGTCTGTATATAATTTCCATCTGCGCTTGCTTAATATTGCAAAAAGAGAAACGTCAATTTTGTTTTCGGGGATTCCGAAGTGTTGCATAGTGCTTCTGAAACAAATTTTTTCGGACTCACGAAAATTTAAAAGCGTATCGTCTAAATCAAAAATTATCGTATCGAGCTTCATTGTATTTTTATATAAAAAGTTGTCTGATAGCGGTCATTAAAAGAGAAGAATACTTGAAGCCGCTTATAATAAAACAAACTAATCCGGTAGTTTAGGATAATCTTTGTATAAATATTCGTGTTCTTTTAAGGGCTTCCAGATGTTAAAGTGCAGTCTGTGCATTTCCTGGACGATTAAATCCATTTTGACAGCGACGGGCGCTTCGGGAATAAAATCGAAATATTCGTCGTCGATATAAAGGCAGAAGTTGCGAGTATTTATGTTTTCTATTAAACGATAATAGTTTTTGTAAGATAAATCGAATGAATAGGGATTACCATTTCTCGTGCCGACAAAGTGTATTCCCGAATGATCGATCGTAAAGTCGCCTTCGCCGACGACTTCCGACGAAATTTCTCTGCTTTTAACGAGATGGTCGGTCGGAATATTGCCTATTTTTAAATGCTTGGTAAAGGAATAGTTGGGATTTTCTCTGATTTCTTTGATGATAAATTTTCTTTGCCATAAAACCCAATCGGAAAGGTGTTCCGGCATATAAATGGCAGGTTTTCTGTTGGGTTCGTATTCGAGATATTCGTTCATACGTATAGTAAAACCGCACTCGGAACACTTTATCTCGTCGCCTTTTCCGATCATTGTAAACTCTTTTCCGCAATCGGGACATTTATAGCATACTTCGTGCATATTTTCGCACCCTTTACCGAGAGTATTCCATTTAAATCGGTTTTGTTTCTGCCATTCGCTGTCGTCGTTAGAAAAAGCGTCCTGAATCTTTTCTTCTAACTCGCTTGCGGATAGCAATTTTATTTGTTCTTCCGTAAACAGTTTGTATACGGTGACCAAGGTTTTGCCGCCATTTCTGTAATAAGGGGAAAACACCGGCGCGGCAAGACTTTGTCCTTGGAATTTAAAGCAGTAGACGGGGACTTTACAATGTTTCAACAGGCTTCCGATACCCGGTAAAATTCTTTCGTTATAACTTGAAACGGTAGCAAGCCCTTCCGGCGCCATAGAAACCCAGCCGCCTTGATTGATAATCGATAAAATTGCTTTCATACCCATCATGTCGACGCAAAAATTCTTTTTAGGCAAAATATGCATCATCTTAAAAACGGTTGCAAGGTGACTTCTGAAAAATTCGTTATACGCCGCCACCATAGAAAATTTTCTCGGATAAGTTGCTTTTGAAACATATGCGTGATCAAGCCGCGAAAGGTGATTCCATATAATAAAGCAAGGTCCTTTTTCTTTTTTTATATCGTCTTTATAAATTATTTCCGCATTGTGCTTACTGAGTTCTATATCGGCCATTATTAAATGGTAGAACCAGTTATATAAAGAATTAGGTTTTTTATAGGTGCGTTTTGCTAACTTTTGTTGAAGAGTTAAATTCGGTTTTTTCATAATATTCCTGTTTAGATATAATAATCTGGTAATTATAGTATTATTAAGGCGTAATTTCAACAAATTTATCGATTAAAAAAATTTTATTAAAAATTACTATATGTTTTATGTTTTGTTACTAAGTTATTTTTTACAATTTTTCTGACTTTTCGTTTGAATCCGCTGTTTATAAACCGCCTTGTAAAAAACCCATTGCCATAGCGCACGGCTCGTCGCAATCTTCATATTCGTCGCAATTTTGACAAACAGGGGCTATTTTCCACCAATCACTCATACGTTTTCTTTTTCCTTTGCATAAACTCTTTGAATATGTGGTACGCCCATATCTAATTGCTTGTTGTATTTGTTGATTTGCAACCAAATAAAATCATATTCAGGGTATTGTTCAACCAATTCAACGTAGTTCGCTTGAAAAGAATATTTATAATCGTTTATCCAATCAAGACGAATTAAATTTTTGCTTTGTGCAATCGGTACAAGGCTTACTTTTTTAAGGGTGGGGTGTTTCGCCATATCGAAAAAGCCTTCTTTAACGAGTTCCTTTTCTATTTTTTGAAAATTTTTTAAGTTTACTATTTCCTGTAATTTTTCCCTTGTCATAATGTTAGTTTATAAAATCGGAAGTTTTGTCTGAAAGCGCGCGAAGCGCATTTTCAAGGAAAACTGATGTTTTTTCAAACGAGAAGCGCAAAAACGATAGTTTTTGCAAAAACCCGTCAGGGTTTTAAAATTTTTTGTCGTAAGACAAAAACTTTGCTTCTTATAGTTTATAATGCCGAAATTTATATATGAAAGCGCGCGAAGCGCATTTTCAAGGAAAACTGATGCTTTTTCAAACGAGAAGTGCAAAAACTATCGTTTTTGCAAAAACCCGTTAGGGTTTTAAAAGTTTTTATCGTAAGACAAAAACCTTACTTCTTATAGTTATTCTATCATAATTTATAAAAATCTCAAAATGTTTTTATTGTATTATCTTATGTGAGGAGAAACTTCCGATAAAAAGAAAAAATTTGGTAACACTTTTTAGTAACATTTAAAATTTTAGCCACAAAAATTGGGCACATTTGGAGAAATAAGGCACATTTTAAAGTGCGAAATATAGCAAAAACCGCCGTTTTTAAGCATTTTTGGCTCAAAAATAGCGGTTTTTTGACGTTGGCGGAAAAGATGGGATTCGAACCCATGTGCCCGAAACCGGACAACTGCATTTCGAGTGCAGCTCGTTACGACCACTTCGATACTTTTCCTTGCTTTTACCATTATACACGTTTATTAAGAGATTTGCAAATATTTATCTAATAAATTTTATATTTCTTGACTTTTTTTAAGGAGGGATATATAATTGCATATATAAGGAGTATTTAATTATGTATCCGTATCCGTTATTTACATTTTTAGGTCAAAGCGTTACGTTATACGGTATTTGTATCGGCGTCGGCATTTTAGTATGCTTGTTATGTTATTTTTTGTTTACTAAAAGATTAGGAATGTCTAACGACGTGCAGGATTTTTCGTTTTATGTAGCGATAATCGCAATAGTTTTAGGTTTCGGCGCCGCCGCTTTATATCAATCTGTTTATACCTGGATTGCCGAAGGTGTATTCAAATACAACGGCATAACCGCTATGGGTGGTTTCATCGGGGGTGCGGCCGTATTTATTTTTGCTTACTTTTTTATCGGGAAGTTTATGTTTACGGGGAATAATAAAGGGCTTCCCAAAAAACAATTTCCGATTATATTAAATACTGCGCCTTCCTGCATAACCGTTGCGCACGCATTCGGAAGAATAGGTTGCCTTATGGCGGGCTGTTGCTACGGAATGGAAGCGTCTACGGGTTTTGTTATTTATAATCACGGGGCGTACAGGGTTCCCGTTCAATTGTACGAAGCGATATTCCTGTTTATTCTTTTTGCAATATTGACGATACTTTTATTGAAATATCGTTGTAATATTACGATGCCTATTTATTTAATCTCTTACGGTGTTTGGAGATTTATTATCGAAATTTTCCGTGGCGACGTTACGGAAAGAACTTTCTTTATGGGAATGTTTCCGTCACAATGGCAGTCGATTATATTTATTGCGGGCGGTATCTTTTTATTGGTATTTTACGCGGTGAAAAAGATTCCGTACTTTCTGCCGAAACAGGAATTAAAAGAAGAAAATGTCGAAAATGTTGCGGAAGACGTAATCAAAGATAAATAAAATCAATATATGTAATTAACAAAGGGTCTTACCGAAAAAAGGTAGGGCCCTTGTTCTTTTTAAATAATTTTTTACATAAAAATATATAAAAGGTTTAATAAAAAGTGATTTATGAAATTTTTCCGCCGAGCATTCAAAACGCTTTAAAAAAACTTAATTCGGATAAAATAAGCGAAATTCGCGTCAGAAAGGGCTTTCCGATTACGATAAAGTACGACAACGAGTTCTATTTTATATCGGACAAAGGGTTGTCGGGCTACGCGCAGAATTGCGCAGTATGTACGTCCGGGGATATTGAGTATATTATTACCGCCATGACGGACAATTCCTTATATGCGTTTAACGAAAGGTTGAAAGAAGGGTTTCTTACTTGTGGCGACGGAACGAGATGCGGTATTGCCGGCGAATGCGTTTATGATAAAAACGGTATTGTTACGGTAAAAAATATCACGTCGTTAATTTTTCGTGTTCCACACGAAATCGTTGGTTGTTCAAAAAAGATAATACCTTTTATCAGAAAAGAGGGTAGAATTCTAAACACTTTAATAGTTTCGCCGCCGGGGTTTGGGAAAACGACGATTTTAAAAGACTTAGTAAAAAACTTACCGCAACGAGAACAAATTCTGATATGCGACGAACGCGGTGAATTTGTCAATGTACAAGGGAAAAATTTGGATAAAATCGCTTATTCGAGTAAAGAATATGTTTTCGAATGCGGAATAAGGTCGTTGTCGCCGTCGGTGGTTGTTTTTGACGAATTGATCGAAAAGGACTGGCTTGCGGTAAATAAAACCGTTTTAACGGGTGTAAAGGTTATTGCTTCGGCGCACGGTTATAATGCAGAAACATTAAAGAAAAACGAATATTTTATTGACGGAATATTCGAAAGATATGTGTTTTTAAGAGGAAGCGGACATGCCGGCCTAATCGAAAGAATATATGACGAAAACTTTAAGGAGATAAAGTGAGACTGTTTTTTGGTATAATATGTTGTTTTATATGTACCGTATTCGGAATAGTTTTATCAGAAAAATATGTAAAAAGGTGTAAGTTTTTCAAGGATTTCTCATGCTTTAACAAGAGGCTTATATCCGAAGTATCGTTTGGTCAAAAAAGGCTTTCCGAAATTATAGAAGATTTTTCGCCGGACGGCGATTTTAAAACGTCGATTTCAAAATTTTCTTCCGATAATGTTTTACCTGAATACTTAAAAGCAGATGAAAAGGCATTATTTGCGGATTACGTTAACGGGGTCGGGAAAAAAGATAAGGAAACGCAATTAAAGGAATTAAACGAATTAAACGTAAAACTTTCCGGGTTGTCGGATTTGTCGGAAATCGAGTTAAAAAAGTATAGGCCATTGTATATTAAACTCGGCTTTCTGACGGGAATCGCAATACTTATTATGGTGATATAAATGGATATAAACGTTATATTTAAGATAGCGGCAATAGGAATTTTGATAACCGTAATCACACAGGTATTAAAAAAAAGCGACAGAGACGATATAGCAACGCTTGTTTCTCTTGCGGGACTTATTATTGTTCTGACTCTTGTTATAAATATGATAAGCGAATTGTTCGAAACGATAAAAAATATTTTTTATTTATATTGAAATGGTTAAAATAGTCTCCCTGGCAATATTGTTCGCAATTACAATAGTATATTTGAAAAGCGTTAACAGCGATCTGGCGCCATTAGCGCTGGTCGGTTCGGGTGTAATCATAATTTTTTTATCTCTCGATTACATTATTCAGACGGTTGATTTTTTCAGACAACTGGTATTTTCAACGGGAATAGGCGAAGACACTTTTTCCGTTTTGTTAAAGGTAATCGCGATAGGTTATCTCGTTGAGTTCGGAGCAGGTACTATAGAAGATATGGGGGTAAAAAATCTTTCGGACAAACTGGTGTTTATCGGTAAAATAATTATTTTTACAACGTCTCTTCCGATTTTTTACGCAGTATTTAATTTACTGAAAAGGTTAATTGTATGAAAAAAATAGTTACCGCCGTTTTTGCCTTGATTATAGGATGTTCTTTATTTATCATTCCGACAAATACTGTTTTTGCAGACGATTTATCTGATTCGGTCGAAAAAAACCT
>JAEDMA010000062.1 GCA_016295005.1 Christensenellaceae bacterium | reverse complement strand
GAGTTTGTGAACACAAACTCCCTACGCGTATTATACAATATTTATGGCGAAAAGACAATAAAATAAGCCGAAATATATTCGGCTTAACAATAATTAACTTTACACTTTCTCAAAAAAAATTAAACGACGTTTCCGCAAAGTACGATATTATTCCCTTAAAGGTTGCGTAGGCTATTTTTTCTCTGTATTCGTCGGTGGAAAGCGCCATTTCGTCCGACGGGTTGGACAGAAAACCGCACTCGCATATCACCGACGGAACGGAAGAACAATTCAATATGTAATAATCCCCCGTAAGCGGCGAACAACTCCTTACCGCTTCTTCCATGGAATTGTACGATTCCTGTATACACTTAGAAAGTATCTTTGCCTTTTCATCGTTCGGTTTATAAAACACCTGCGCGCCGCGTCTCGATTCGGACGAATAAAAATTCTGGTGTATGCTGACTACCAGATCGGCATTCGACTCTTCTATTATCTGTTTTCTTTTAAGCATATCTTTCTTTTTTCTCGAAGATGTTGCCACCCCGTATAACCCTTCGTCGGAATTTCTCGTCAACACGACGGAAAATCCGCCGCTTTCAAGATATCCCTGAAGTTTTTTTACTATAGCTAGATTGATTTCGCTTTCCTTTATACCCGTTTGCGAACCGCACACGCCGCCGTCGATTCCGCCGTGTCCCGCGTCCAGCACTATTGTGATTTTATTCGGCTCGTTCCCCGTAACGGGTTTTACTCTCATCGCGCCGAAACATAAAACGAACGTGACTATTATTAAAACGAAAGTTACTATTACTGCTGTTTTTTTCATAATCGACATAATTTTCCACTCGGTTTTCAACATTTCCACATTTTATCGGTTAAACACTGTGGATAACTCGCTTTTAAAGAAAGTTTTGACCCGATACGCGCGAAACGTTTTTCAGCCAAAACAACTCTTCTCTTACTTAAAATATATTTATCAATAACACGTTTTATGCAACGAAAAAAGGAAGGGGGTTCCCCTTCCTTGAATTTTTTAATTCAGTTATTTTGCGAACTTCCCGAACACTTCGTTTACCTTGGTAACGTCCGCAAAAGTGCCGCCGTACTTTTTGATTATCTTATACATTTCGCCGACTTGTTTTTTACGGATTATACAAATAAGCATCGTTCTGTCCGTTTTGGAATACATTCCTTCTACTTTTATGGAAGTTACGCCGTGCTTTAACCTGGTAAGCAACTCTTCGGAAAGTTCGTCAGGTCTGTCGGTGATAATTTCGAATTTATAGCCGTTTTTAAGTCCTGAAAGACATACGTCTACGACGACGTTCGCTATAAAAAGGTTGATAAGCGTTCCTATCGCCGAAGTAATGTTCATACCGAAACTGAAAAAGGATATTAAAACGACGCTGCCATCCATTATGAAAGACAGATACGCGATATTCGCTTCGGGTCTTACCTTTTTTATGAGCGCCGATATAGCGTACGTCCCGCCGCTTGCGCCGAAACGCCTTAACGTCATGGAAAAACCCACGCCCGATATTACGCCCGTGGCGATACACGCTATAATTATTTCGTAATCTTCGCCATTATTAGCCTTGCAATACGCGGGAATATTCAGCCACTGCATAAGCGACGCCCCGAAACCTTGCGCACAGATATAAACGAGAAGTATTAAGCCGAGTTTTTTATCGACGAATATTGCCATTAAAATGAAAATAGGCGCGTTAAACAATATAAGCCAGAACGCCCACGGAAACCTGTCGTTGGTAAGATGATAAACTATCGTAGCCAGACCGCCGATTCCGCCCGGAGCAAAGTTGTTGCTGTTCTGAAACATATAACTCGCAAAGGCTACTATAAACCCCGCTATTATAACGTACCCTATATCAAAGGTTATTTCCTTAAACTTCTTCATTTTTTCCTTCTTAAGTTCAAAATCTCTTTCGCTATGCCTTTTGTTTTGTCAGGCAAAACCTTTTTTATCTGCTTTCCTTTTTACGCTTTTGCCTTTATACCCTTACGCAGCACGACGAGCGTTTCTACGTGGCGGGTCGCGGGAAACATATCGAAAGGTTTAACGCTTTCTACTACGTAATCATTCTCCGTAGGAACAGACTTTATAATCGCCCCGTTTTCTTCCCGTTTAAGAGTTCCGCACAGCAACCCGACGTCTCTCGCGAGAGTTGACGGCATACACGAAACGTAAACGATTCTCTCTATTCCGCTTTTTCTTATCGCGTCTATTACGGGTTGTTCGCACCCTTTTCTCGGCGGGTCTAAAACGAGCCGTACCTTGTCCGTTTTCGCTTTCTTTATTATTTCCAGAAGCAACTCTTCGCACTTTCCGCAATAATTTTTCATTTTAGCCGAAAGCCCGTTAAGTTCCGCAAGTTCGTCGGCGCAATCGACCGCTTCTTTTATGATTTCTATCCCGATGGCGTTCTTTGAATTTTTAGCAAGAATAGCCGTCATCAGCCCCGCTCCGCTGTACGCGTCGATAACCGTAGTGTTTTCGTCGGAATCGATAGAGTTTTTTACTTCGGAATACAGTTTAGCGCACATTTCGCCGTTTACCTGTAAAAAACTTAAAACGCCGCCTTTATATTTAATTCCGTCCGATTCGCCGTAATAAAAATCGTTTCCGCAGATTTTCGTGAAAGTATCCCCGTAAATAACGTTGGTGTCTTTGTCGTTTTTATTCACGAAAAGAGTAAATTCTTTATCAAGGCTTTCCGAAAACATTTCGGGAAGGCGTTCTATCCCGTTGATTTTGTTTTTGGGTGTCACCAGGGTAATTATAAGTTTTTCTCCTATTTCTTTTACCGTGATTTCCCTAATATCGCCCGAACGGTCAGATTCGTTATACCCTTTTAAGCGATATTTACTCATAAACGCTTTAAGCGTAGCGATTACTTTTTTGGTCCAGCAAGGGTTTATCGGGCAATCGTCAATAGCAACGACCCTATGAGAATTTTCGGCGTAAAACCCTATCGCCGTTTCTTCGCCGTACTGCGCTACGGGAAGTTGAAGTTTGTTTCTGTACCCCCAAGGGTTTTCACACCTTACTGTTTCGGAAACTTCCGTTTCTATCCCCGCGATTTTATGAAAACAATTTTTAACGTTTTCTCTTTTTATTTCTAACTGAAAATCGTAATTTACGTGCTGAAGGTCGCAACCGCCGCACTTTCCGAAAACGGGACATCTCGGTTTAACGCGTTCCCTTGAAGGAGACAAAACTTCCAAAAGTTTGCCGTAGGCGCATTTGGAAGTTACTTTTAACACTTTATATTTTATTTTCTCTCCGGTAATCGCAAAAGGAACGAACACGGTTACTCCGTCGGCTTTTACGACGCCTTCTCCGTTAGAACCTATGGATATAACTACGCCTTCGAGTTCCTGATTTTTGCTTATCATTATTTGATAATCCTTCGTAAGTAATAATCGACGACCCTTTTTACGATTAAACAGAATCTATCGAAAACAAAATAGAATACGGCTCCTGCTATCCCCACGAAAACGAGAATATAATCGCTTATAAACTGCGGCAAATCGGAAAAAGAAAGTTTGGTTACGTATATTAAGAAAAAGTACAGTCCGTAAAACACGGCTATGCACCATACCGCGCCCAACACACAGAATACCGCGTTTTTTATTTTACCGTAAGTTATCGCTTTAATTATCGGGTAAATACCGAAAAACGCGAAATACGCGGGAAAAACGAGGGAAAATATATTGAATCCGCTTAACAAAAACGCAATAATTCCGCCCGCCGCGTACGCCATAAAACAACCTGCGTACGAATTATAATACAGCGGCAAAATTACGAATATCGACGCGGCTATGACAGTTATTAAATCTATTAAATCGATATAGGCTCCGGCGGTCAGCGATATCGCTATGAACCCGGCGGATATTGCCGACAAGGCGATTACTTTGCTTTTCATTATCTGCAACAGCAATGGCAAAGCATATCGGTGCAAAGATAGTATGCGCAGCAGGAAACGCACCCCGAAGCGTCCGTTCCTCCCATCTGACGGTCTCCGCCGGACGAAGAAGCGTTACCCGAGTGGAACTGCTTTTCGTTATACGCCATTTTGTTTTTCAGTTTTTCGTATTCGTCTTTATATTTGGAATTATCGGGGTCCATCTGAATGGCGATTTCAAGCTGTTTTTTGCTTTCGTTAGACCAGTTCTTTTTATAAAAAACCACCGACTGCAAATAATGCCATTCCGCGCCGCGTTCGGAAAACAAGTCGAGTTTATCCTGCGCTTCGTTAATTTTCCCGTCTTTTATAAGTTTTTCTATATCGGAAAATTCGGGAAGCCCGCTGTTTTTTTCTTTCGCCGAGCTTCTGTATTCTTTTATTTCTTCGTACGCTTCTTCGACTTTGCCTAATTTACTCGCCGCCACGTTTCCGATTTCGCCTTCGTAAAAACGTTCGCGCGAATATTTTTCTTTTAATTCTTTATATTTTGCTTCTACTTCGGCGTCGGTAGCGTCTTCCGTCAAACCTAATATTTTATAATATTCCTGCATTTTCTTCCCTCCAAAATCAACTTGGTTCTGCTTTTTAATCCTTTTTGCAAAACGTTGTCTATCAGATCGTGATTAAACCGATATTTAACGTTTTTTCCGTATTCCGAAACGGAATATAATACGTCCGCAAAAATCTCTTCTATTTCTTCTTTCTTTTCGGCAAACAGACTTTGTCTGTCTTTATAATCTTTATAAATATTTACGAATACGTTATAAGAACCTTTCTTTTTATCCTTATCGAAGTCGTCTATTGCGTCGATAAGATAAACCCACTTGCCGAGATAATACGCAAGGCCTTTAAGTTCTTCCGTATCCTTCCCCGAAAGTTCGACGACGATTTCTTTCATCATATTTCCGAAAAAGTCGGCGGAAATATCCACACTGTCCCCTTCGGTTTTTTCGTAATCGTTAAGACCTTTATAGTATTTAGCAACGATTTCGTCGATTACGGGTTCCGCCTTTTTCGCTTTTTTATACGCCCCTTTAACGAAACTCTTTTTCAGTTTTCCCTTATGCTCGTCGGTAACGTCGTCCACCGCTTTATAATAAGCGAGAATTACGTTCGTCCGGGCGACCCTTTTATTAAGTTCGTCGGTTTTTACGACGGGTCTTTTCTTTATCGGGTGAATAACGCAGTGTTCGTTATTTATTTTAACGTCCGAATCGGTTACGTTATGCAGCAATATCGATAAAAAAGTAAGGTCGTAACTCAACAAAAAACGTGCGCGTTGCCCGCAAACCGCCCCCAGACTTTTGCATAAACCGCAATAAGACGCGCGGTATAAAACCACGTCTTTAACGTACAGATTAGGGTTGTCTACGGAAACGTATCCGAACATTTTTATCCTCTTTTTCTCGGCAGCAAACCGACCTTTTTATACACCTTGGAAAGCGTTTTATAAGCGATTCTCTCGGCCCTATACGCGCCTTTATCCAGCACGTCGTCAAGATACGCTTTATCTTGCAATAACTTGTTTTTTTCGGCTCTTATCGGTTCTACTTTCGCCGCGACCGCTTCGCCTACCGCAAGCTTGAATTCGCCGTAACCTTTGCCTTCGAACTCTTTTTCCGCTTCTTCCACCGTTTTATCGGTAAACGCCGAATAAATGGTCAATAAATTAGTAATTCCCGGTTTACCTTCCGCGGCGACTATTCTGTTATCGCTGTCGGTAACCGCTCTTTTGAATTTTCTTATAATGGTGTCGGTATCGTCGTCCATAGAAATGAACGCGTTCTGATTAGCATCGGACTTACTCATTTTTCTGTCGGGTTCGGCAAGACTCATGATTCTGCCCGCCGACTTAGGAATATACCCTTCGGGTACCGTGAACACGTCGCCGTATCTGCCGTTAAAGCGTATAGCCAGATCTCTCGTTATTTCAAGGTGTTGTTTCTGATCCGCTCCTACGGGAACGAGGTCGGCTTTATACAGCAAAATATCCGACGCCATAAGCACGGGATAATCCATTAAACCCATGTTTACGTTATCTTCGTGCTTTGAGCATTTATCTTTAAACTGTGTCATACGGGAAAGTTCCCCGGGATAGCAGACGGTGTTTAAAATCCAGGTGAGTTCCGCATGTTCGGGAACGTGCGACTGCGCGAACAATATCGACTTTTCGGGGTCGATTCCGCAAGCCAGATAAAGCGCGGTGAGTTCGTAAGAATTCTTTCTTAACGTCGCGGGATCCTGACGAACGGTGAGCGTATGCAAATCGGCAAGCGAGAAAATACTTTCGTAATCGCTTTGCAATTTTTTGAAGTTACGGAGCGCGCCGAGATAATTGCCTATGGTAAGCACGCCGCTCGGCTGAATCGCGCTGAACAAAACCTTCTTTTCTTCCATTATATTTCACCTGTCTTAATCTAATATTGAATTTTCGGCAAAAACGCTTTATTATACGATAACCCGCAATATTTCAAAAAAATAAAAGCCGAAAATTATTCCGACTTTTATTTTACACTATTTTAATTAAAAAAACAACTATTCGACGTATTTTAATACAAACTGCGGCAAATCTTCTTTTACGGCGCTGCAAGTTAAAACGAAGTGAACGCCGAAGTCTTTTTCGAGTTTTTCCATAGCCGAGAATATGTTTTCAAGTTCGTTTAAGGGTTTGCCCGCGATTCTCGCGATTCCGTCGATAAAAATGTATTCGTTATCGCCGCTCGCCGCGACTAGTCCTTTAACGAAGCCCCTTAATCCGTCCATACCCTGTATGTCGAATTCGGTAGTATCTAAAAATCTTATCTGATATTTAAGGTCAAACGCGTATCTTTTGGTATCGGTAATAAAAACGACATGCCCTTTCGCCGTATCGAGCGTTTTATTCGCGTAATCGATTATCGCTTTGGTTTTGCCCGATCCTTTAGGTCCGTAAAAAATTTTCATACTTTTAGTCTCCCTATGTTTTCTTGTTTATATTTTATAATAAATTTTACTAAATTACAATAGATATTTTAAAATTTATCCGAAAATAATTTAATTTTTTATTCTTACGAAACCTCAAAGCAAAATTAAAACCTTTGCCCTGCGTTTTCGTCCTGTTTTTTTCGTTAATTATCGTCTTCGTCCACGCCCATCGCAAGTTTTGCTTCTCTGTCGGCGATATTTAACGCTTCCACCATTTCGTCGAGGTCGCCTAAAAGAAAATTATCCAAATCATACAAAGTTAATCCGATTCTGTGGTCGGTTATCCTTCCTTGCGGAAAGTTATACGTTCTGATTCTTTCCGACCTGTCGCCCGTTCCTACCTGACTTCTGCGATTTTCCGAATATTCTTTATCGTATTGAGACTGATAAAAATCGTAAAGTCTGCTCTTTAACACTTTCATCGCCTTTTCACGGTTCTTGGTCTGCGAGCGTTCGTCCTGACACAAAACGACGATTCCCGTAGGAATATGCGTAAGTCTTATGCACGATTCCGTTTTATTGATGTGCTGACCGCCGGCGCCGCTGCTTCGCAAAGTATCTATTTTAAGGTCTTTTTCGTCGATATTTACTTCTATGTCTTCAACTTCCGGCAAAACGGCGACGGTACACGTCGACGTATGAACTCTGCCCTGAGATTCTGTTTCGGGAACCCTTTGCACCCTATGAACGCCGCTTTCGAATTTAAGTTTTCTGTAAGCGGATTTTCCCGATATGGAAAAGGTAACTTCTTTTATT
>JAEDMA010000061.1 GCA_016295005.1 Christensenellaceae bacterium | reverse complement strand
TTTCTACTAACGTAGGTATCGTGTTTGACGGAAGCAAAACTGCAACTGCTGAATTTATTACTTGGTTGCAAGGCGTTGCTGGAATTGAAGAATTCCCTGAATTTACTATCAATCTAGACGCTACAATGAGCGTTGCAAATATTCCCGCATAACACATAACTAATTAAATTATTAAAGATGCTTTGGAAAACCCAAAGCATCTTTTAATTTTTCAAAAAAAAGAACTCTGAAAACCTTGCGGATTTTGTTTTAAATTGCGTTTTTGCGGCATATATTTAAACAAAAAAGGAGATAATTATGACGGAAACGGCGGGAACAGATAAACTTATGCTGGAAGGCAGAAAAAGACTTTCTATGACGGGAGTGACGTCGGTAGACGGGTTTTCGGAAAACTACCTTAAACTCACCGTCGGAAGCGACAAGGTAACCGTAAACGGGCAGGGAATAAAGATAACTTCTTACAACAAAAGTAACGGAAATCTTACCGCCGACGGCGATTTTGCGGAAATAAAGTACGGCGTGAAAAAACAACCCGTAATGAAAAGGCTTTTTAAGTGACGTTCGTTTCCGAAGGGCAGATTTTCGTTTTTATCGCCTGCGTCGCCGTAGGGGCTATTAGCGGCGTTTGTTTTTCCCTTTCCGAATTGATAAAAAGCGGCTTAAAAATAAAAGTTTTGGGCGTTATAACCGATACCTTCGCCTTCTTGTCGGCGTTTATTGTTTTTCAGGCGGCGGCGTATTTTTTCAACTTTCCGTCGCTCAGAACTTATATGGTCGTCGGCGTTTTTCTCGGAATTTTTCTCTACTTAAAAAGTTTTAATATTATACTTGCAAAATTGTTTAAAAGGTTGTACAATATAATAAGAATTTTTAATAGAAAAATCGGCGGAAAAATCAAAAAAACGCTCGTTTTCATTAAAAATAGGATAAAAACTGCAATAACTGCGGCAAAAAGGAAGAACGGCAGGTGGAAGAAGGTAAATTCAAAAGAGTAGTCGTTGCGCTGACGGTCGGCGCGGTATTGCTTTTGACGGTGCTTTTATCGTTGATGGTTTATCAGATCGTCGCCATTTTAAACTCGCAAAGAGAACTTGCCGAACTCGAACGTAAAATAACCGAATATAACGAAATCATCAAACACAGCGACGACGTTATAGAAGAGCGTTCGGCTTATCAATGGATAGTCATGCGCGCTCGTCAACTCGGTTATTGCTTTGACGGGGACAAGATATATAAAAACGACGGCAATAATTAAAAACTGCGCTACCGACGAAAGACTATGGATACTGAAAAATACGGCGTTATAGACGTGGGTTCGAATTCCGTCAGATTGATGACGGCTGTTGGCGATTCCACCGAAAAATACGTTAAAATAACAAAACTCGCGGAAGGAATAGGCAAAAATTCGCGTCTTACCGAAACCGCTATGGAAAGGACGGCGGACGCCGTTTTGTTTTTTATCGGAAAGGCGAAAGATTTCGGCGCGGACGAGATTTTCGTGTTTGCGACGGCGGCCGTAAGGCAATCCGAAAACGGCGACGTTTTCACACGAAAAATTTTCGATAAGTCGGGCGTAAAGGTAGACGTTATTTCCGGCGAAAAAGAAGCGGAAATCGGCGCAAGGGGAGTTCTTGGCGGAAGAGACGGCGGAATTATTGATATAGGCGGCGCAAGTTCCGAAATAGCCGTTTACAAAGACGGTAAGAAAGAGTACGCTTATAGTCTGCCTATAGGGTGCGTAAAAGTAGAAACCGTTTGCGGACAAGACAGGGAAGAAAACATTTCTTACTGCCGCAAAAAGGTAGAAGAATACGGCGATATTCCCGAAACCGATTTTTACGGGGTCGGCGGCACGATTACCACCGTTGCCGCTATGATTTTAAAACTTGAAAAGTTCGACCGAAAGGTCGTAGACGGCTTCGTTATAGAAAAAGAAAAAGCCGAAACTTTAAGAGATAAATTGTTTTCTTTAAGCGTGGAAGAGCGCAAAAAACTTAAAGGGCTACAACCCGAACGCGCCGAAGTGATTGCGAGCGGCGCGGCGCTTTTATGCGAAATTATGAATAAATGTGGCTTAAATAAGGTTACCGTAAGCGATAAAGACAATCTCGAAGGGTATCTCGATACGAAAAGGGGCGAAAAATGAGCAGAACGAAAAACATAATAAACACTATAATCGTTTACCTATTAACGGTGGGGGCGTTCGTCGCTGCGACTGTGGTAGGAAACGCAAATTATTATTACGGCAACGCGTTTATTTCCGTCGTTTTTTATCTTATAGGCGTGGTAGCGTTCGGTTTTATCAACTGCGTCGCGCACGAAACGGGGCATATGCTCGCCGCGAAAAAGAACGGATTTGCTTTCTGTTCGGTATCGATATGGTTCTTTAAATGGACGAAAAGGGGTAAGAAAACGGAATTTTCTTTTACGGGGCTCGGCGAACAGTCGGGGTATACCGAAACGGTACCCAAGTATAAAGAAAATATGGATAAACGCCTTATAGCGTATACGCGCGGCGGAATAATCGCTTCGCTTATAATGACGGTTATAGGTATCGCTCCGTTGTTTTTAACCGACGTACTTTCCAAAGAGGTTTACGGAATACTTTCCATGGCGTTGCCCATGGGAGCGTATTATTTTTTCGATTCGCTGCTTCCGCGCGACTCCGACGGCGAACGCAACGACGGTATGGTTATTAAAGGGGTAAAGGAAAAGGACGACCGCTCGGTTACTCTTCTTCGCATACTTGAAATACAGGCTGAAATGTACGGCGGAAAAACCCCGTCCGAAATAGACGAAAGTATGTATTTCGACCTTCCCCAGTTGCCCGAAAACGACCCTATGTTTTTCGCGATAACGCAGGCGAGATACAATTACTATCTCGATAAAAAAGATTACGAAAACGCCGCAAAAACGACGAACAGACTTTTAGCCGCCGCGGATAGTTTGCCGAAAGGCTTAAAATGCGAAATAAACGCTTACGCTTTATATAACGCATGCACGTTTTCGCGTAATCCCGAAAAAGCCGACGAACTTATGTACGAAGCCGAAGACTATCTGAATAAATACAATACGTTAACGAATATCCGCATTAAACTCGCTTATTTATACTTTATCGTCGGGGAAAGGGGCAGCGTCGATACCTTTTACAAAAAGGGTATAAAAGAGGCGAAAAAATGCCCGTTAAAGGGTTACGGACTTTTCGAAACCAAACTTTTAGACGAAATCAAAGCCGATTACGATAAAAATACCGACTAAAAAGCCTGAATTTTAAGGGCGAACGGCGTTTAATTGGCAACCGAAAATAAAATAAATCGGGATTTTAACCCGTAAGAGAACGACCGCCGCGAATTTTCGCGGCGGTCGTTCTCTTTTCGTTGCGGTTAAAGGTTGGTAAAATCCATAAGCGAATAGCAATACGGACAGATGTTCTGCATCTGACCCGCGCAGTCGGGGCATAAAATCGCTCCGCACGCGGGGCATACGAATATGCCGTTGCCGTCCGTTTCTTTGCCGCAGTTTTTGCAAGTCTCCATAATTTTCTCCCCGCGATTATAATGCGTAAAAACGCAAAAAATATCGCTTTATCGCGGCGGAAAATTTTTCCTTTTAAAATAGCCTCCTTAAAACTATATAATAGTTTTAAAAAGAGAAAAAACACTTGTAAAAAAACCCGTTTTATGGTATAATAAAAACGAAAAAACCCGTATGGTTTTTCTTCTCGGTATTCGGAGAAACGGTGTTTTAAAACACGTAAAGCGGAAAGAGAATAAGATATAAACGAAACTTCGTTTTTCCGCGTTTTTATATGCCGATAAAAACAAAGATACGCAAAAAAAACAAAAAACGAAAAAAACAAATCCGGTGGTAAAATGGAAGAAGAAAGAAAGGTAAAAGGGGTATACGGAGAAGGGCAGATTCAGGTTCTGGAAGGGTTGGATCCCGTTCGTAAAAGACCCGGCATGTATATCGGTTCGACGGACGTCCGCGGACTTCATCATCTCGTTTGGGAAATCGTCGACAACTCTATCGATGAGGCGTTATCCGGTTATTGCGACACCATAAGCGTTACCATTAACGCGGACGGGTCCTGCACGGTTAAAGACAACGGCAGGGGTATTCCTACCGCTATTCACCATACCGAAGGCATTTCCGCGGTAGAAGTCGTTTTGACCAAACTTCACGCGGGCGGTAAATTCGGTAATGGCGGATACAAGATTTCCGGCGGTCTGCACGGCGTTGGTTTATCGGTTGTAAACGCGCTTTCCGAATGGCTGGAAGTAGAAGTCTATCAGAACGGCAAAAAATATAAACAGATTTATAACCGCGGTATTCCGCAGGCTCCGTTAAAAGTCGTCGGCGACGCCGATTTTACGGGGACGTGGGTAACCTTTATGCCCGACGACGAGATTTTCGAAACCGTCGAATATAATTACGACACCATTAAGAAAAGACTGAGAGAACTCGCTTACCTTAACAAGGGGCTTCTGATAAAAATGGAAGATAAAAGGGAAGGCAGAAACAAACAGGACGAATTCTGCTATGAGGGCGGTATCGCTCACTTCGTGGAAGATCTGACCAAAAACAAATCTCCGCTTTTCCCCAAACCCGTTTATTTCGACGTGTTTTACGGCGATAACGAAGTGGAAGTCGCTCTTCAGTACGTCGATACGTACAGCGAAGAAATTTACGCTTTCGCAAACAACATAAACACAGAAGAAGGCGGCACCCATTTAGAAGGGTTCAAATCTTCTCTTACCAAAATAGTAAACGACTTCGGCAAAAAACTCAACGTATTTAAGGGCGAAGAAAAGGTTTCCCCGGAAGACGTAAGAGAGGGCATTATCGCCATTGTTTCGGTAAAACTTACCGACCCGCAGTTCGAAGGGCAGACGAAAACCAAACTCGGCAACTCTGAAATGAGAAACTACGTCAGCAAGGCGATGACCGAGCATTTCGGAACTTTCCTCGAAGAAAATCCCGCGATCACCAAAGAAATTCTGGTTAAGTGCGTAACCGCGCAACGCGCCAGAGAAGCGGCAAGACTTGCGAGAGAAAACACGAGAAGAAAAGGGGCGCTCGAAAGCACCACTCTTCCCGGCAAACTTGCCGACTGCTCGGATAAAAACCCCGCGTTCTGCGAAATTTTCCTCGTCGAAGGCGATTCCGCGGGCGGCAGCGCGAAACAGGGCAGAGACAGAAGATTCCAGGCGATTCTTCCTTTAAGGGGTAAAATACTTAACGTCGAAAAAACCAGACTTAATCACGTTCTCGAAAACGAAGAAATAAAGGCGATGATCACCGCTTTCGGCGGCGGTATGCAGGAAGACTTCGACGTCACGAAACTTCGTTACGACAGAATTATCTGCATGACCGACGCGGACGTCGACGGCAGCCACATAAGAATTCTGCTTTTAACCTTTTTCTTCCGCTTTATGAAACCGCTTATAGAACAAGGTCACGTATATATCGCTCAGCCGCCCCTTTACAAGGCGACAAAAGGTAAAGTTGATAAATATCTATATAGCGATAAGGAATTGAGCGATTATCTTGCCGAAGCCGGCAAATGCGATGTTCAAAGATATAAAGGTTTAGGTGAAATGGACCCCGAACAGTTATGGGAAACGACCATGAACCCCGAAACCAGAACCATGCTTAAAGTTACGATGGAAGACGCGGTAGAAGCAAACGACACGTTCGTTCGCCTTATGGGCGGCGACCCCGAACTTCGCAGAGCGTTTATCGAACAGAACGCTAAACTCGTAACCGATCTCGACGTATAATCAGGAGAAAGAAAATGGCAAAAAGAGAAGCAAGCGCGGAACTTACCGCGGAATTTAAAAAAACTCTCGAAAAAACCAAACTTATAAACGTAGAAGTCAACGCGGAAGTTAAAAAATCTTTTATCGCGTACGCAATGGCGGTCAACGTTTCGAGAGCCATACCCGACGTAAGAGACGGAATGAAACCCGTTCACAGGCGTATTATGTACGCTATGCACGATATGGGGCTTACCTACGATAAAGGCTATAAAAAATGCGCTAAAATCGTCGGTGAAGTTTTAGGTAAATACCACCCTCACGGCGACTCGTCCGTTTACGACGCGTTGGTTCGTATGGCGCAGGACTTTTCCATTAACTTCCCGTTGGTTGACGGACACGGTAACTTCGGTTCGGTGGACGGCGATCCCGCGGCGGCGTACAGATACACCGAAGCAAGGCTATCGAAACTTGCAAACGAAATGCTCCGCGAAATAGATAAAGATACGGTAGACTTTTACCCGAACTTCGACGATACCGAAATGCAACCGGTCGTGTTACCGTCGAGATTTCCTAATATTTTAGTCAACGGGTCGGACGGCATAGCGGTCGGCATGGCGACGAATATTCCGCCCCATAACCTTGCCGAATGTATCGACGGGTGCATCGCTTTAATCGAAAACCCCGAAATCACTTCCGACGAACTTATGGAATATATACCCGCGCCCGATTATCCTACCGGCGGCGTTCTGATGGGCAGAAGCGGCATAAGACAGGCTTATCGCACGGGCAAAGGCGGTTTCGTACTGAGAGCGAAAACGGAAATCGAAGATTTCGCCAACGGCACAAGAGAAAGGATAGTCGTTTCGGAACTTCCGTATCAGGTAAACAAAGCCGTTCTTATCAAAACCATAGCGGATATGGTAAGAGATAAGAGAATAGAGGGCGTAAGCGATATCAAAGACGAGTCGGACAGACACGGTATGCGTATCGTTATAGACGTCAAAAAAGACGCCAACTCGCAGGTAGTGTTAAACACTTTGTTCAAGCACACCAACCTGCAGGTTAAAGACGGTATAATTCTTCTCGCGCTCGTAGACGGCGAACCTAAAATTTTGAGCCTTAAAGAAATTTTAACGCACTACGTCGCGCATCAGGAATCGGTAATCGTCAGAAGAACAAAATACGACCTTGCAAAAACCGAAGAAAGAGAACATATAGTTAAAGGTCTGGTTATAGCCCTTAACAATATCGACAGGGTAATAGAAATAATCAAGCAGAGCAGCGATAAAGATTCGGCTTGCAAATCTTTGATGGCGGAATTCGAACTTTCCGACAAGCAGGCGAACGCGATACTCGAAATGAGATTGCAACGTCTTACCGCAATGGAAGTCGAAAAACTCAACGAAGAACTCGTCGAACTCGATAAAACTATTGCAGATTTAAAAGATATTCTCGCAAACGAGTGGAGAGTTAAAGAGATTATCAAAAACGATATGCTCGAAATAAAGAATAAATATCCCAGTCCGCGTAAAACCGAACTTTGCCCCGATTACGGCGAAATCGACGCGGCGGACCTTATTCCCGTCGAAGACGTGGTTGTCAGCATGACTCACTTCGGGTACGTTAAACGTCTGCCCGTTTCCGAGTACAGAACGCAACGTCGCGGCGGCAAGGGCGTTACGGCGCATAAGCCTAAGGAAGAAGACTTCGTAGACAATATGTTCGTAACTTCCACGCACGACGATATACTGTTCTTTACCGATAAAGGCAAGGTTTACAGTATTAAAGGGTTTATGATTCCCGAAGCGCAAAGAACCGCAAGGGGCAGAGCGATAGTCAACCTTATTCAGATAGAACAAAACGAAAAGGTCTGCGCGATGCTTCCCTTAAAAGCGGGTACGGAAGGATATATCTGCCTTGCGACCAAAAACGGGCTTATAAAGAAAACGGCTCTCTCGGAATTCGCAAATATAAGAAAG
>JAEDMA010000060.1 GCA_016295005.1 Christensenellaceae bacterium | reverse complement strand
CAGTTTTGCTTGAAAATGCGCTTCGCGCGCTTTCAGACAAAACTTTCGGTATTATTATCTTAAACAAGGAGAAAACGTATGATTAAATTCGGTCCGAGCGGTAATTCGGCTGCGTTTGCCGCGGCAGGTCATTCCAAAACGGAAGATTCGGCCGCGTGGGTTAAAAGCCTCGGGTTAGACTGGTTCGAATATTCTTTCGGCAGGGGCGTTAATATGAGCGACGAAAAAGCCGTTTCGCTCGGTAAAATTTTTGCCGAAAACGGCGTGGGCATAAGCGTTCACGCGCCGTACTACGTCAACCTTGCAAACCCCGAAGAAGAAAACGCCGATAAATCTTTCGGTTATATTTTAAATTCCGCCAAAAAGGTAAGGCTTATGGGGGGAAACAGAGTCGTTTTTCACCCCGCAAGTCAGGGCAAGCAGTCGAGAGAAAAAGCCGTAGCGTTGACTTTACGGCGCATAAAAAGATTAAAGGAACGCGTCGAAGAAGAAGGTCTTACGGATATTTTGTTCTGCCCCGAAACAATGGGTAAATCGGCGCAGATAGGCACTATCGAAGAGATAACCGAAATGTGTAAGACAGCCGACTTTTTTATTCCGACGGTGGACTTCGGCCACGTCAACGCGAGAGAATGCGGCAGTCTTAAAACGGAAAACGACTATCTTTCGAGATTAGAATATATGATTAACGAACTCGGTTATGAAAAAATGAAACACTTCCACGTTCATTTTTCCAAAATAGAGTTTACATCCAAAGGGGAAGTAAGGCACCTTACTTTCGAAGATAAATTCTACGGACCCGAATTTCTTCCGCTTGCCGAAGCGCTTATAAAACTTAAACTCGAACCGATTATCGTTTGTGAATCGGCAGGCACGCAGGACTCAGATTCCGTCGCCATGCAAAAAATTTATCGTTCGCTTACGTCTTAAAAATACGGCGGTTTGCGATAAGTTCTCTTCGGGCGGACAAAACCCGTTGTAAATCAACAAAAAAATCAATTGACTTAAACGCCGGAATTTGATAAAATAAAACAAGAGGCTTAAAGTGAATAAGGATTTGATAGAACAACTTAGAAAAGACGGCGCGGCTCTGCTTTTAACCGACAAACTTTACAGAAGATACTTTTCGGGTATCGATATGGCAGAGGGATTCCTTTTAGTTTCGGATAAAACTTATTATTTCGCCGACGCAAGATACTTTTTCGCGCTGAAAGAAAAACTTTCCGGAAGCGAAGTCGTTCCCGTGCTTTACGACGGATTGAAAAGTATCGACGCCGTTTTGAGAGAAAACGGTATCAAAAAAATCGGTCTCGATTACGACCATACCACTCTTACCGAATTCGAAGGATATAAATCTTTCGGAACGGAATTTTACGACGCTTCCGCTATGATTAAAAAACTTCGTTCGGTAAAATCGGACGAAGAAATCGCTTTGATGAAAAAAGCGTGCGAAATAACGGAAAAATCTTTCCATATCGCCGTTAAAGAACTCAAAGAAGGCATGACTGAAAAACAATTCGCCGATAGAATCAGGGAATTATATATTTCTTTCGGGGCGGAAGGCGAAAGTTTCGACACCATAGTCGCTTTCGGCGACGGTTCCGCAGTTCCGCACCACGAAACGGGCGACACGGTACTTAAAAAAGAGTCGGTCGTTTTAGTCGATACGGGGTGCTTCTATAAAGGTTACGCTTCGGATTATACGAGAACGGTTTATTTCGGGAATAATCCCGACCCCGAATTCGTAAGGTGCTATAACGCAGTTAAACGCGCCAACGACACCGCCGAAGAAACGATTACCGACGGCTTTTATACCGACGACGCGGACAATATCGCGAGAAACGTTTTGAAAGAAGAAAACATCGATAAATATTTTACCCATTCTTTAGGTCACGGGTTAGGACTTGAAATTCACGAATTCCCCGCGCTTTCCTTTAAGAAAAGGGATATGCTTAAAAACGGCATGGCGTTCACGATTGAACCCGGCGTTTATTTCGACGGCAGATTCGGTATAAGAATAGAAGATACCGTTATGCTTAAAGACGGCAAACTCGTAAGGCTTTTTACTGACAGTAAAGATCTTTGCGTTATTGAATGCAAATAAATTTTTAATTAAACTATTTTTTAGGAGAAAACACAATGATATCAGCAGGCGATTTCAGAAAGGGCGTTACCTTCGAATACGAAAACAATATCTACACCATAGTAGACTTCCAGCACGTTAAACCCGGTAAGGGCGCGGCGTTCGTAAGAACCAAAATGAAAAACGTGGTTACCGGCGCGGTTTTGGAAAAAACCTGGAACCCCACCGAAAAAATTCAGGAAGCCACCATCGAAACCAAGAATATGACTTATTCATATAACGACGGCGAATTGTATTACTTTATGGATCAGGAATACAACCTTACGCCACTTAATTACGATCAGGTTAAAGACGCGCTTCAATACATTAAAGAAAACGACCCCGTCGTAGTTAAATCTTATAAAGGCGTGGCGTTCTCCGTTGAATGCGAAAACTTCGTTGTGTTAAGAATCGTTCAATCCGATCCTTCCGTAAAAGGCAACACGGCAACAAACGCAACGAAAGAAGCCGTTTTGGAAACGGGCGCGAAAATTCAGGTTCCTATGTTCGTTAACGAGGGCGAACTCATCAGAGTAGACACCAGAACGGGCGAATATATGGAAAGGGTCAAAGGCTAATAAATATTTAATTTGTTGAAAGGTACCTGCAATTTTTTGCGGGTACTTTGCAAGATAGGAGTTTTTTTTGAAAACCGCGTTGATTACCGGCGCAAGCGGGGGAATAGGCTTTGCAGTCGTTAAAAAATTCATAGAAAACGGGTACTTCGTCGTGGCGCAGTATAATAAAGGCGCGGCGGAAATCGAAAGGCTTTCTTCCGAACTGAAAGAAAGGGGTCTTGCCGATTATCTTTTTCCGTTCCGCTGCGATTTTACCGATTCCGATTCCGTTAAAGAATTGATTTCGTACCTTGAAATCAATTTTAAAAGGTTAGACGTTCTCGTGAACAACGCCGGCATGGATTATTACGCTTTGTCCGTCGATACACCCGAAGAAGTTTTCGATAAAATTTTCGCCGTAAACGTTAAATCGGCTTTTACTTTATCGAACTTTGCCGTTAAGGGTATGAGAATAAAAGGTTTCGGCAGAATTATAAACGTTTCTTCCGTCTGGGGCGTAAAGGGCGCGTGTATGGAAAGCGTTTATTCGGCTTCTAAATTCGCTCTCGGCGGATTTACCAAATCTTTGGCGCAGGAAGTCGCTTCCGACGGCATTACCGTAAACTGCGTTTGCCCCGGAGTTACCGACACGAAAATGAACGACAGGTTTTCCGAAGAAGAAAAATCCGATATAGTCGCCGATATTCCCGTCGGGCGGATTTGCAAAGCCGAGGAAATCGCAGACGTGATTTTCTTCCTTACGGGTAAAGAAGCCGATTATATCACGGGGCAGAATATAGTGGTAGACGGGGGGTTTACGTTATGACTCCTCTTTATAAGGATGCGGCGAAAGGTCCTTTTTACCATATCGCCATTATCGCTCTTTTAGGCGTGGGAATTTCCGCCATTCCGCTCGATAAACTGTTCGGTCTGTTTATCTCAGACGAAAAAACCGCTTTATGCCTTGCGCAGACGGTTATAAGATATATAATCTCGGCGGCGGCTATTATTACCGCGGTTAAATACGGGTTTAACAAAGAATTTTCTTTCCGAAAAGGCGTTAAGGGATATATAATAGTTTTGCCCGCTCTTTTGGTTGCGATAAACAATTTTCCGTTCGTGGCGTTATTTACAGGCGGTCTTACGCCTACCTACGAAGACAATTACCTTATTTTATATATATTTTACTGTTTAAGCATAGGGTTATACGAAGAACTCGTTTTCAGGGGATTGATTTTCCCGCTGTGCTTATCGGTTACCGAAAACAAAAAACACGGCGTGTTTTGGGCGGTCGCGTTAAACGCCGCCATATTCGGCGGAATTCATATAATAAATCTGTTCGGCGGCGCGTCGATACCCGCAACCGTTTTGCAGGTGGGGTATTCTTTCCTTATCGGGGCGATGTGCGCGATTTCTTTTTCCGTCACGGGGAACGTGTTTATTGCCGTGATTTTACACGCGGTGTACGATATAGGCGGGCTTGCAATGTCCGAACTCGGCATTTTTAACGGGTTTCAATGGGATACTTTAACCGTCGTTTTAACCGCCGTTCTCGGCGTGGCGGTTACCGTTTATATGACTGTTATAACTTTTAAATTAAACGCCGTACAAGTTAAAATTAAAATTTTAGGCGAAAAATTCGTTACGGCGGAAAAAGCCGAAATTGAATCCGCAAAAGAATCGGAACGAAACGACAGTCGTTCCGAAACCGCGGAATCGGACGAAAACCGTAACGACAGGTAATAAGCGCGATTGCGCAAAGGAGATACGATGATTACAGCAATTTCAGGAATCAACTGGGGCGACGAAGGCAAAGGCAGAATGGTTGACTTACTGTCCGAAGATTACGACGTGGTGGTAAGATACCAGGGCGGCAACAACGCTGGTCATACCGTCGTAAACGAAAAGGGCAAATTTATTCTTAACCTTTTACCTTCCGGCATTTTACGCGAAAACGTGGTGAACGTTATGGGCAACGGCATGGTCGTCGACATAAAGCATCTCGTCGAAGAAATGGCAAGACTTAAAGAAAAAGGCATTAAAATTTCTCCCGAAAATCTTAAAATAAGCGATAAGGCGGTTATTTGCATGCCTTATAACGTTATGCAGGACTGTCTGGAAGAGAACCGCCTTGCGGATAAAAAATACGGTTCGACGAGAAGGGGTATAGGTCCTATCTACGGCGATAAGTATATGAAAAAGGCAATCCGTATGGGCGAACTTTTCGATTTGGATTTGCTCGAAAGCCGTCTTTCCGATATTTTAGACTGGAAAAACCTTACGCTCGTAAACGTTTACGGCGCGATTCCCGTAACGCTGTCGGAAACCATGGCGCACCTTAAAAAATACGGAGAACAACTTCTTCCTTTTATCTGCGATACTTCCTTATATCTCGAAAAAGCGGCGAAAGAAAACAAAAAGATTATGTTCGAAGCGCAACTCGGCGCTCTTCGCGATATAGATTTCGGAATCTATCCTTATACTTCTTCTTCCAACACGATAGCGGCTTACGCTCCTATCGGCGGCGGTATTCCGAACTATAAAATAGATAAATCCATCGGCATTATGAAAGCGTATTCCACCTGCGTGGGCGAAGGTCCTTTCACCGCGGAATATTTCGGCGAAAAAGCCGACGCTTTAAGAGAAGCCGGCGGCGAATACGGCGCGGCTACCGGCAGACCCAGAAGAGTAGGTCCGTTCGACGTGGTTGCGAGCAAATACGGTATCAGAATGCAGGGCGCGGACGAAATCGCCCTTACCAAACTCGACGTTTTAAGCAGTTTTCCCGAACTCGAAATCTGCGTGGCGTATTCTTTGGACGGCGAAGAAATCACCGACTTCCCGTTCTCGCAGAAACTTCCACTTTGCAAACCCGTATTGAAAAAGGTTAAGGGGTGGAATACGGACATCGGCGGTTGCAGAAAGAAAGAAGATTTGCCCGTCGAAGCGTTAAATTATATCGAAACTTTAGAAAACCTTCTGGGCGCGAAGATTAAATACGTTTCCGTAGGCGCGGAAAGAGAGGCTTATATAGTACTTTAATGAGAAGATCCGGCGTGCTTATGCCGATATTTTCCCTTTCCGGCAAGTACGGAACAGGCGATTTTAACGGCGGATATAAATTTGTGGACTTTTTGTCCGAAAGCAAACAAAAAATATGGCAGATTCTGCCGCTTGTACAGACGGGGTACGGCAATTCGCCGTACTCTTCCGTTTGCTCGTATTCCTTTAACCCGTACTTTATCAGCGTTGAACTGTTAAAAAAAGACGGACTTTTAACTTCTTCCGAATTAAAGTTCGCCGAAGAGAAAGGAGAATACGTCGATTACGGTAAACTTTACGAAGTCCGTTATCATTTGCTTAACAAGGCTTTTTCGCGGTTCGATAAAAACGATAAAAAATTCAAAAGTTTTTTGCGTAAAAAAGAGTTCCGCGATTACGCCCTTTTTATGGCTATAAGAGAAGAAAGCGGCAATAAACCTTTCTACGAATGGGAAAACAAGTATAAATACCGCGACGAAAACGCTCTTAAACTGTTTGAAAATTCTCATAAAGAAGAAATAATTTTCTGGCAGTTCGTTCAGTTTTTAGCGAAAAATCAGTGGACTGACCTTAAAAAATACGCCAACGGCAAGGGGGTGGAAATTCTCGGAGATATGCCCCTTTACGTCGCGTGGGACAGCGTGGACGTGTGGACGAATCCGTCCCTTTTTAAGTTGAACGCCGACTTGTATCCCGAAAAGGTTGCGGGCGTTCCGCCCGACTATTTTTCCGCTACCGGACAGTTGTGGGGTAATCCCGTTTTCGATTACGATTATCAGAAAAAAGACGGCTACGCCTGGTGGGCGGAAAGAGTTAAAAAGGCGCTCGATATTTACGATTACGTCCGCATAGACCATTTCAGGGGAATGGATAGATTTTACGAAGTTCCTTTCGGCGCGAAAGACGCTACCGCGGGCGAATGGGTTAAAGTGGACAGCGACGGACTTTTCGCCGCGATAAAAGAAAAAGCCGACGTAAGAAGAATTATCGCCGAAGATCTCGGCATCATCGACGACGGAGTGAGAGAACTTCTTAAAAAGACGGAGTTACCGGGAATGAAAATTTTGTCTTTTGCGTTTAACGGCGAAAAGGACAACCTTTATCTTCCCGAAAACATTGAAGAAAATTACGTTTGTTATACGGGTACTCACGATAACGACACTCTTAAAGGTCTTATCGACAAAATGAGCGACTGGGATAAAAACAACCTTTATTCGGGGGTTAAAAACAGCCTTGCTCTTCTCGGCATAAAGAAAAACGTTACCGACGGAATAACCCTTGCTTCGGCAATTATCGAGTTGGGGTTTAAGTGTAAAGCGAAACTTTTTATTCTCCCCATGCAGGACGTTCTTCTCTGCGGCGGCGAATACAGAATTAACGAACCCGGCACGGTTAAACCGTCTAACTGGGCGGTGAGATTTAACGGCAACTATCCGCGTTCCGCAGCGAAAAAACTTGCCGCGCTTACCGTTAAATACGGCAGAACGGATTAACGCAAATCTGCCGACCAAAAATCATTAAAAAACTTTAAGCCGAATCCTTCGGTTTATATCGGTATCGTTATGGAAGAGTTAAACTATAAAACGGAAATAGAAAAAAACGGCGTGATAACTTTCGTTCCGACGGGGAACAGCATGCTGCCGTTCATAAAAAATCATAAGTATACGGTCATCGCCGTTAAAAAAACGGAAAGATTAAAGCCGTTCGACGTGGCGCTTTACACCGTGGGGGATAAATACGTTCTCCACAGAGTTCTGGCGGTCAAAGACGGCTATTATATCATCTGCGGAGATAATCGCCCCGAGTACGAAAAGGTGAACGAAGACGACGTTTTCGGCGTGATGACGGGGTATTATAAAGGCAAAAAATACGTCGATTGCAACGACCCCGCTTATATAAAAAAAATTAAAAAGTGGTACAAAAACGAAAAGACGAGAAAAAGAAAAATCAAACGTATTTACCGCAATATTTCGATAAAGCATAAATTCAAACGACTTTTCGAAATTTTAACGGGGAAAAAATAAAAATTCAATTATTTATATCGCAAGTTAAAACCGCGTTTTTACGCGGTTTTTATTTTTGGCTCTGTCACAACAAATGGTTGATTTTTGACGAGAAATAGCGTATAATAATAG
>JAEDMA010000059.1 GCA_016295005.1 Christensenellaceae bacterium | reverse complement strand
TAGTGAAAACAAGCGTTTCGGAATCAAGAAGAGGTGTAACCGTAGAAGCCGAGAGGTCGTCGACGTTCTTTCTTAGCGACGCTATCGAGCCAATGACCGTGCAACGGGTAGACTGAAGCTGCGAAGCTATCCTCGACTGAACGATGAAATGAAGCCTCGTAAAGATCGTGCCGTTGGGAACGGGATCTCCTTCGGTGGGTGCGGTTGCGGTTGACTCGGGCATCAGCGTTCCCGAAGCCGTTACCGACCCCCAAGGCACAAACAGCGTACCGTCGAGCTGCTTAGGCATTGAAAAAGTAATATTATGCGACCATCTCGACGTGTCTAAAACGGATCCGTCTTTATTTACGAACAGGTCGTTCGCATTGTAAAAGAGCCTGTATAAAATACCGTCGGACGTTTCCAAAAGCATTCTCGGGTTTAAATCTCCCTTAGCCATACTGCGGTCTATTCTGATAAGAATACCGTTGGTTGACGATTTTTCAAGATTGCCTAATTCATAGGTAATCATTACGTCTTGAGGGGTGCTTTCCGTCCTTCCGTCGCCGTAAAACAACAGACCGCCACCCGTTGACGAAGTAAGGTTAACCCCGGCGAACTCTTCGCCGTTTATAACGATTTCTTTTCCCCAGTCAGCATATACCGCCGTTATTCCGACAAAACAGGACAACAGCATACACGTCAAGGCAGACAACAAACAAATTCTAATTCCTTTTTTCATTTCTTTCTCCTTTAAACAAAATCTACCGTCGGCAACTCGTACTCGCCAATAGGCTTGTTGCCGTCACCGCTGAGCATAAGAAGATCTGCCGAAAAGCTTACGATATCAATTTCCAAAGCTATATAATTCTTTTTCATTTTATCACCTCTGATTAAAATAATTCTGAGCGGATTCAGCATACAGATACATCGCTTTAACAAGGTCCGAAAGCTCCGTATCGGAATCGTTAAAGCAAGACTGGAAGTAAGCGTATGGATTAATGTTGATTTCCGCGTTGCCCAAAGTAAAAGTTATCTGAGCCGAGAGTTTTGCCGGAACGATTTCTTTGGATATTCCGTACCAGCCGTTGCGTATTTCGGATAATTGGGTTTTCTGCCCGTCTACGGTAAACGTTATGCCGGTTATATCCCCGCCGTCTTTTACACGAACGTAGAAATTAAACACAATCGAATCTTTGCAGGACAGAGAATAACTTATGCCGGAAACGGCGTCAGGCAATTCGCCCGTTTTACTCTTTATAACGTTTTCAATCGTATCGGTTTCAACGGATTTTTCCTGTTCTGAGAGTCCCGAATTTGCCAGATTTTCAGTATCCACGTTAAAATAAGTCTGCGCGTATGCTCCGTAATTAAGTGTAGCTTTTATAAGCGTTTTAAGGCTTTCTGAGCTTGTTTCCAGAGTTAAAAGCTTTTCGGCATATTCCTTAAAGGAATAACTCTTTTCTTCACTCGTCGACGTTCCGTTATCCACAACGATATTTATATTTTTAGTCATTTCGGCTGCGTTAATCTTGTAGACGAATGCGTACGTCCCGTCTCCGTTGTCGATTGCGTCGGCAGCTTTAAGCCCCGTCGCTTCATTTATGGAAACGGTTGCCGTTTCTTTTACGCTGTCGTCGATTTCTATATTGAACCGCATAGCTATTCTTTCTTCAAGTATAGCGCTAACCGATTTTATTTTCGTTACAGGTTTATATATAAGACTCGTTTCGGCCTCACAATACACGGTCCCGGTAACTGCGCTTTCAGATTCGACCTTGACGTATCCCGTGATACCGCAATACAGATCGGTTGCGTCGTAAACGAATCCGCCGGAATCGGAATCGAACCCCAAAGACGTTACGGCGTACGTTTTCCCTGATTCGGGTTCGGTAATGGCGTTTCCGTCTTTATCCGAATATCTGACCGTAAGGTTAACGTTTTTCCTCGAGTACTGCAAATGTTCGTGTTCGGTACCTGTTATGATAAAGTTACCGCCGGCAGTAAGACAATACTTTCCTAAAACTTTATTTCCTTTGGTAATATCCCCGAAATTAACGTCCGCCTCGATTGCGGAATCCGCAGTAGACGTTAGCAACGGCGATTCAAACAAGCGGGTTACGGTAGAATTATCGGGAACTTCAGAGTCGAATTTTACAGCGCCGATAGTGCTTACCATAATCGACCTTGCGGGATCAAGCGCTGCCGTGGAAGAATTCGAACGTATAACGTAATGGAATGCGGTTATTACCGTATCGCCGCCGATAGCGGAGTTAGCCGCAGGCGCCGTAGCGGAAGAACCGGGAACAATCTTGCCCGCCGAAATTATATATTCTTTAGTCATATAAACAGTATAAGCGGACTTAGGAAGAGTAAAATTAAATCCGGTCGTTGCTGTACCTTTTACGTTAACCACTGTATCATTAGTATTATAGGCGACAGCCCCGTCTATTTTGACGCGGTAAAGGACGCCTTCTGAGCTTTCCACATAAAACCAGGCAAACTGATTCCCGCCAGAGCCGATTTCAATCTGACAGAACAAGCCGTCGATATCAGCGACTTTTACTCCGCTTCCGAGATTATAACTAATAATAGGCCCATTAGTTGTTTTAACTGAAGGCTGAGCTTTGCCGCTAACTATCACCGCTCCGTTCGAATTGTTGCGGGAATTGATTCCAAGAAAATCATTCGTGTTTTCGTCTACAATGATGTAATAATCGAAATCTTTCGCCGCACTGACGCTATCTGCACCGTTCAGATTAAAAAACGCAAAAAATGCCGCAAACAACGAAAACAGAGCTATCGCCGCGAGATATGAGACGCATCTCAATTTGTTCACAGTTTTCATTTTTTCCCTCCTTTTTCGGCTATTAACCCCGCCGACGGGGGCTTAATTTTTTTAACTTTCTTACGAAAAGACTCGCTCCTGCCGCAATCACAGTCAAAAGCAGGCTATTAGCCTCTATTCCGGCTCCGCAGCCGCTTTTGTTTCCGCCGTCATTAGGATCGTTAGCATTGCCCACGTAGACCTTAAAACTCAACAGATTGAACGAATCCTGAAGCTTTACCGTTTCGGTAGAAGGAAGAGTGGTCCTGAACGTACCGTTATATATACCGTCAACGTCACCGTTATATCCCGAAACAAAATACGTGCCCGAAAGAACGTGGTTGTTACCGTACTCGTCCGTTACGGTTATTTCGGACGGCATATTTTTTATCAGTTCGCTGAACGTTGTCCCTTTAGATACCTTTAACTCTTTTTCGAAAGCGCCGTTGACCGATACGATATCCGCGTACTCTTCGTGTATTTTTGTAATAGGTATCAGTTGTCTGGAATTTTCGGAAATAAATTCACCCGCTTTTATATCTTCTTCTGTCAGAATGCAAAGCCTGATTCCACCCTCTCCGTAACGATTCTTATCGAAAAGAATATAAATCGTTCCGTCGTCAGTCTGATAAATGTCCGGATAAGAGGTGATATAATTATCGAGAAGCAGAGAATAATTCCAGGTTTTTCCGTCGTCTTCGCTGAGGTACGCTGTCATTTTCCGCCTGTTCGTAGAACCCATGCCCTCCGCATTCGTTACGAGAAGCAATGCGCCGGACTTAAGTCTTTTCATATCGAATCTGCTTCCCGGCGAATAAAACGGCTTTGGCAAATTTGATTCGCCTGCCGTCCACGTCAGACCTTTGTCAGAAGAAAAATACTGTTCCATGCCGCCGTTTACGGCGTTTTCAAGTCTTCTTATCGCCCAGTACCTGCCGTCGCTGAGTTCGACAAGCGTAGATTCTGCATAGCGTTTAGCGTTTTTATCGGTGTCCGACGTCATTGTGGAAATCTTTTTATATGATATCCCGTGGTCGTCGGAACGGTAAAACGCTGCGTCGTTCGTAGACGGATCTCCCGAGCCGGAAACGTATCCTAGCGTGCCGTCGGATAACACCGTAGGTTTCGTGAAGCTGGAATTTTTCACTCCGATGCTGAAAGGCGCGTCGTAAGTTATTTCGGACAAATCACCGTCGGCATTATAAATCGGGAGGGCGTACACTCCGTTTGCCCTGTGGAAAAACAGCAAAAACAGCTGTCCCTGATCATTATAATAAAACATCGGAACGGTTATCATTACTTTTTCGGGCGGATCGATAATCATAAACGGATCTATCCACGTATTTCCGCCGTCGGTACTTGCGGCGACGGTAATATAATTATAGTCCGAAGGTTCTTTATCCCCACCCGTCTGCCATGCGGCGAAGATATTATTTCCCGCAACAATGACGGAGGAAACTCCGCACCATCTTCTGTCGGACGGGTTATAAGTTTCGTACTCCGCGGCAGCCGTTTCCGTGTCTTTGTTCATCGATGAATCAAGCGGAACGGAAAGATCGGTAGTGCTGTCCACAATGGTAACGATTTCTTTTCTTAAAACGTGATTTACGGAGCTTCCCGCATTAGCTTCGGTTACGCCTTTGCCGATAAACGACAAGGGCGTAGCGCAAAACAAAAAAACAATCACAGGAAAAATTATATGCTTTATTGCTTTCTGCATTTTTACTCCTTCTAATTTGATCCGTATACCCATTGAGGCAACGTCATATATTTATCAGCTGAACCGAAAAGCTTTACTTCGGGCGCGGTGTAGGACGGATCGTTCTTCGGCCATGCGTAAGTTACTCCCATTGCCTCTTTATAACTCAGGAAACATTTGTTTCTGAATGCAAGCCATTCGGTGGCGCCTTCAGAATAACTCTTTGCCAAAGCCTCGTCGTATATTTCCTTTGCCTTCGCATTGCTGCTTGCCATAATCATCTTCGGCAAAGCTTCGATCCACGTTGCCTCTATGTCCGCCTGTCTGTCTATATATTTATTAAGCTCTTTTCGGTCGATAGTATCCAGCGGGAATCTAAACAGCGTTCTCGAGAAAGTGTTGTCAAAATACGTTTTTTTGATCTTATAACTTGCCCAGTATGCAGGAGTCACTATTCCGGCATAATCGTCGTATTCGGAAACCATACGCGCGTACATGGAATTTACTAGCGGGGAAAGTCTGCCAAGTCCCAAAGTCGTTACGGGGACTCTGTTCCCTTCCGAAACGGCTTTCTTGAGCTGTTCCGTCGGTTCAATCAGACCGTAAGTAGATACTTTCCCGGTCTTGGGATTTATTTCGCCCGGGCGAATCTTGTAAGTATAATATTCGCCTTCGGTCTCGCCGTATATCATTTCGCGTTGACCCTGTTCGCTCATAAGATAGTCGAGCACCTTTATTACGCGGTCTTCTCTCTTGCAGTTTTTGGTAATCATAACGTTGTAAAGTCCGCGACCTGCGTAATCCATAAGGAGCGGAGCGTCGCCGGCTTCGTTGGTCAGCATTATACTTACGTATTCGTTTGCTTCGTTGACGGTGTTATTATCTTTGTTGTATCCGCTCTGCTCGCGCATGGATATCTGCTTATTGTTATTCTGATTGTTACCTATAGAAGCAAACGACTTACCGTTCAGTATCTGGCTTTTACAATCGTTTACGCTGTAAGCAAAGTTAGAAGAAGAGATAAGCTTATTAGTGTATAAATCGTTCAGAAAATATATTACGTCCACGAACTCTTCGGTATCGTACTGATAGACCAGATTGCCTTCAGAGTCTTCGTACGGCACGCTGAAAAATTCCATAAGCCCGGTCAGACTGTAAGATATAACGTCGTTTACCGCCGTTTTAAGGAAGGGCGTTAGCAATACGGTGGGGTTTGAGTTGGGAAGTTCTTTCTCTCTCTTAACCCACTTACACATTTCAATAAAGCCCGAAGGTTTGGTTATTGCCGTATTTTCGTCGAAAGAGGGATCAGCGTTTTTTTTGTATTCTATATAGTCGTTAAGCCAATCTAGTCTGACGATTACGTCGCAAAGAGAATACTGTTTTCCGCCCATTTCCTCAAACTCCTTGAGATCGGCGTCGTTGTAGAAGTTTGAAGCAAGCGTATAAGTGTTTCCGTCGGAAGCTTTATAGTAGTCCCAGTGTTCCTGCGATACGCGTTTTAAAAGGCTGGGCGCGTAACTTTCTGCAAGCTTGTTTATTGCATAACAATATCCTTCTTCGGCAAGCTGAACCCTGAGCGACATATCGTTCAACGAAATTATGTCGGGAAGTTTTCCGCCGGCAATAGCGGTATTAAGCTCTGCGTGGTCGTTGTTAAGCGCCGTCTGAAAGTTGACTTTTACTCCCGTTCTCTTATAAATAAGTTCTTCGTATTCCTGACTTGCCCAAGCAAAGTCCATCAGCCAGTTTATCTCCACGTCCTCGTCCGTAGGATCAATCTGAAGCCATGAATCTATGTTCGGGTCGTAATCGGTAGAATATCTGGTATAGTCCGCGTTGCTGTTTTCATTCGAATCAAAGCAAGCAGTGAAGTTGCCGAACGTCAGAACTACAGCGACAAATAGTATAACAATCCTTTTTTTCATTTTCTGCTCCTTATATTTTTTGCGACGTAAAGAAGATCCACGTCGCATTTATTTAAAGTTTAAATAATCGGTTTTTCGCAAACAAGCGAATCGCCTTATCCTTTCAGCGAGCCCATCATTATGCCTTTTGAAAAATACTTCGATACGAAAGGATACATCAATACGATCGGAACCGTAGATATAATAATCGCAGCGAAAGAAAGCGTCTGCGAACTTACTTCGCCGTAATACTGACTTTCCACTCCGGACATATCGCCTTCTCTTATCAGTTTCATTAGGTAATATTGCATCAGCCATATATTGCTTCTCTTTGACGTATAAAGCATGGTCGGCATATAAGAATTCCATTTGGAAACCGCTATCCAGAGCCCTACGGTTGCGAGAGCGGGTTTTGCAAGCGGCATGAATATCGACAGCCATATTCTTATTTCTCCCGCGCCGTCCACTACAGCCGCTTCGTAAAGACTATCGTCTATTCCCTTGAAAAAGTTGCTTAGAACTATCATATTAAATACCGAGTAAAACGACGGGATCAAGTAAACCCAAAAAGTATCGTATAAACCGGTTAGAACTATAACCATATACGAAGGAATCATACCGCCGTGGAAAAACATGGTTATCAGGTTTGCAAACCAGAAAAATTTCTTTCCACGGAGCTTCTTGTTGCTTATCGCGTACGCAACGCAGCTGGTCAAAACCAGCGCGACGATCAGAGTAATAAACGTGGAAAAGAAGGTATTTAAAAAGGACGAATAAAGTCTTACGTCGCTTAAAACGACGCTGTAGCTTGCCCAGGTAAATTTTCTCGGAATCAACCATATGGGACCGTACATAGTATCCATAGCGTCGTTAAGGCTGCCTGCTATAGTGTATAAAAACGGATAAAAGGAAAGTAACGCGAAAAGTGCGAGAACAATATAGATTATTACGTCAAAAACGTTAAATTTATCTCCGCAAACGTGATTTGTTTTTTTCATATCAGTACAATCCTTCTCCCGTCAGTTTTTTTGCTATTGCATTAGTGGACGTCAAAAGTATCAGCGAAATTACACCCTCGAAAAGGCTCAGCGCCGTTGCGGTGGAATAATTACGGTATGTGAAACCTAAAGAATACATGTATGTGGCAAGAACTCGCGTAGTCGACTGGTTTGCAGTCGTCTGGAATATATAAAACTGTTCGAACGAGTTATTCATAAGCTTCGATACGTTAAGAAGCAAAAACACCATAACTGTCGGCAATATCTGCGGCAAAGTAATATGGCGAGCGCGCGTGAACCTGTTCGCTCCGTCGATAATCGCAGCCTCATACAAGGACTGGTCTATCCCCGCTATCGCGGCGGTGTATACTATCGACCCCCACCCCGTGCCTTTTATAATGCTTACGATTATAATTTTTGGATAAAAATATTGAGCGAGATTCAGGTCAACCGGATTTTCTTTGCTCGATAAACCGAAAACTTCGAGAATAGGATTTACGATTCCGTTATTTGCGTCGGTTAGCGCG
>JAEDMA010000004.1 GCA_016295005.1 Christensenellaceae bacterium | reverse complement strand
GGGTTTTAGCAAAAACTATCGTTTTTGCGCTTCTCGTTTGAAAAAACATCAGTTTCCCTTGAAAATGCGCTTCGCGCGCTTTCAGACAAAACTTTCGATATTATAAATTATTGACAGCGCAGTTTCTCTTTGTTATAATTGTGTCACTAAACAAAAGAGAACATTTATGCCTGTTGAAGTTCAGATTATTTTGGCTGTTACGATAGTTGCGGTTAATTGCCTAAACGGCGAAAAATATATTAAAAAAGCGAGATAACACTTATGAAAAACGACACAAATTTCGTCGAAGCGAAAATCGACATGTCCGTAAACGACGATTCTTCCTTTCTATCCCCCTACGCCGAAACGGGCAAACCGATAATTTCTTCGGAAGTGGCGGAATTTTTAGAAAACGCGGCGAACGCTTTTCACCCGAAAGAAAAAATCGTTCTCACGATTCATTCGACTTGTATAGACGAAAACGAAAAACCCGTTTACGACAACGCGATAAGAAACTACTTTAAGTTACGACAAAAGGACGTAAACCGCGATATGAAAAGAAAAACCGTTATCGCAACCTTGTTTTCGATAGTGGGAATCGTCGCCCTTGCGTTTATGTTTTTAATAGAACGACTGGGCATAAACGATTTATGGGTGGAATGCGTAGATATTTTCGCCTGGGTGTTTTTATGGGAAGCGGTAGATCAGTTCTTTATCGAACGACGCGGACTGCTTCTTAAAAAGAAAAGGCTCGACAACTTTATAAATATGGAAATTATTTTTAAATAACTTATTTTTTAATCCCCGCCGATAAATACGGCGGGGGTTAAGCATAGAAAAAGACGGGTTTTCCAACTCGTCTTTTTTTAGTTTATGGTTAATTTTTCAGAAGAAATCGCGATTTTTCCCTCTTTTTAACAAAATCGTTATCCGCTTTTTCACGGTAACCCCGAAGTGACCGTTATTATTTACGTTAGGGAATAATCGGATACAGTTGTATCGTGTTGCCGCAATCGACGACGAGTTCCGCGCCCGTATTTACGCATGCCACCGTTACCAACGCCCATTTTTCAGCCATAATCTTTCTCCTTAAAAATAAAATTCCGTATTGTCGTTTTTCGTGCAGTCAAACGCTATCTGATTGCCCGTGTTTTGCTTATCCGAAGAATCGACGTAGGATAAATTCGTGTTGGTTCCGCCCCAGACGAGATTCATACCTTCTCCGAGCCCTTCTTCGTAAACGGTTAAAAGAGTTTTCGCTTCTTCTTTTACGGGAGCGGTAAAAACAATCTCCGGTGACCGCGGAAGCAAATTCGCCGGTTGGAGAAAGATAGAAGAAGAATTGCATTGTAATATGTATTTTGCAGATCCGTACTGCGCTTGACAAAAAGGAACGAACGAAAACCTGAACGGATTGTTGCGGGAGTTTTTCCCTAAAGGGCGTAATCTTAAGAGAGTTTCCGAAAAAACGTTAAAAAAATCTGGCGTTAATTAACGCCAGACCCAAAAAAGTTTTACATTACCAAAAACCTATAGATTTATTTAACTTTTTCTCTCTAAGTGTTGCGCTTAGTTTGACAATTCATTTCCACCGTTTTCCCGTAATTCAGTCTTTATTTTTATAGAGAAGGCATCTGCACTGGTCGCACTCGATTATTTCTCCGTTTTTGAGTTTGGACATTGCCGACATCGAAATCTCCATTCTGCAAGAAGAGCAAATGTTACCTTTCACTTCTACCAGAATGGGGAAGCGTTTTTCTTTTCTCTTTTTGTTGTATTTTTCTAAAAGTTCGGGCGGAACGTCTTTGGCAAGTTTTTCCAGTTCCTTTTCGATTTTTTCCATATCGGCTTTTTTGCTTGCTTTCAGTTCGTTATATTTTTTGCCGTATTCGGCGTACTGCGCTTGCGCTGCTTTGGTTGCGCTTTTAACCGAAGCGTATTCTTTTATAAGCGACTGAATTTCGCCGTTGATTCTTACCGCTTCCGAACTTAACGCCTTTATTCTGCCTATAAGCTCGTCCATTTTTTTAAGCAGATAGTTTGCTGCCGTTTCGTCGGCGACGCTTTTTAACGCCCCTTCGAATTCTGCCTTTTGAGCGTTAAGGCTTTCGATTTCCTTTTTAACTCTGTCGAACGCCGCAATAAGGTCCGCAGCGTGAGAATCTAACTTATTAACCGATTCTTCTACCCCTTCGATATACTTTTTTGCAGATACAGCCTTTTTTCTTTCTTCGCTGCTCGAAAGTTCCGTTTCGATTTTTTTAAGGTTTGCGTCCGTCTGTTGATATTTTAACAAAGCGTCTATCATAATAATCTCCTTTACATAAACCTTTTATCGTTAAAGACAAAGGTTTCCGCTTTTAATTTTAATTTTTCGCCCGCTCTTTCGGAAAAAAGGTTAAACCCGTAATTTTCCGCCGAGTAATGGGTCAAAAGAATAACCGACCTTCCGTTTTCGACCAGTTCTTTTATAACGTGGTGCGGCATATCGGAAGTAATAATAACCTTCGCGTCGGTTTTGCCTTCGTTTACCGCTTTTTCCGCATAAGAAGCGCCGCCGCCGCAAAAAGACGCGGCTTTATCTATAACGCTTTTTCTGTTTCCGTAAACGATAACTCTGTTTGTTTTAAATTTTTTTTTGATTTTATTTACGAATTCCGAAAGAGTAACGGGCGGAAAAGAAAATTCTCTGCCGTAACCTTCCTTTTCGGTTAATCTGTCTAAAATTCTGTATTTTTCGCCGCCTAAACCTTTACAAAGCGAAGCGTCTGTTCCGTCGGCCGCCACGTCGAGATTTAAGTGCATAGAAATAATGTTAAGTTTGTTTTCCGCGGCTTTAATTATCGGCGCGGTTACCATATCCTTTTCGCTCAGCGATTTTACGGGATAATAAATCGCGGGGTGGTGCGTTACTATCGTATCGCAGCCGAGCCTTTTCGCTTTTGCTGTCGCCGCAAGCGATAAATCCAGCGAAAACAATACTTTTTCCACATTTTCGTGCGAACGGACGATTATTCCGCTGTTATCGTAATCGCCCTTTTCTATGCATTTATACGAAAGTTCTATCGGCGCGATTTCGTTAAGTATATTAAACAAATCGTCAATTTTTAACATATTTATTAAGCCTTTTTATTTTTTCACGGGTTTCTTTCATTGCCTTTTCGGAAAGGTCGCCTTTACGTAAAACCTTTTCGAGCGTTAAAATATTATACTCTGTTCTTTCCGTGAACGCCGCGGGAAAGTCTTTTAAGTTGGTTCTTCCGAACTCGATTTCTTCTTCCGTAAGGAAATCTTTACCCTTTTTTAAAACTATCAGGTCGTAAAACTTGCCGCCCGACTTAAAAACGTAATCTTTTTCCGTCTTAAACCCGAGTTTTACCGCCGTTTTCCTTACCTTTTCCGCGTTTTTCATCGGTTGAAGTATAAGCCGTTCGGGAAGCCTTTTCGCGTTCAGCAATATACTTACTATTTCTTCTCCTCCCATACCTGCGATAAGCGCTTCGTCCGCGCCCGTAACTTTATCGAACCCGTCGGAAACTACCGCTTCCGCTTTACTTTCGGCGATTTCTTCTTTCAATAAGACTTTCGCTTTATCGAGGCATTTTTCGCTTATATCGGAAACTATTACTTTTTCCGCTTTGCCGCTTTCTATAACGGCTTTTGCGATATAACCGTGGTCGCAACCGATATCGGCGAACGTTTTACACGGCGATATTTCGGAAAAGATGATTTTCAGTCTTTCGGTCATCAGTCGAGAAAGTCTTTAAGTCTTTTGCTGCGGCTGGGGTGACGAAGTTTTCTTAACGCTTTCGCTTCGATTTGTCTTATTCTTTCACGGGTAACGTTGAATTCTTTGCCGACCTCTTCGAGCGTTCTCGGTCTGCCGTCGTCTAAACCGTAACGAAGGCGCAAAACCTTTTCTTCTCTCGGGGTAAGCGTATCGAGTACGCCGATGAGTTGTTCTTTAAGCATCGTAAACGAAACGGCGTCGGTAGGAGCGGTGCTGTCTTCGTCTTCGATAAAGTCGGATAAAAGGCTGTCCTCTTCTTCGCCGATAGGCGTTTCCAAAGATACGGGGTCCTGCGCGATTTTCTGAATTTCCATAACTCTTTCGGGAGAAATGTTCATTCTTTCGGCGATGTCTTCCACGGTAGGTTCTCTGCCTAATTCCTGCAAAAGTTTTCTCGATTCCCTTATCTGTTTGTTTATGGTTTCTACCATATGAACGGGAATTCTTATCGTTCTCGCCTGGTCTGCGATGGCGCGGGTGATAGCCTGTCTTATCCACCAGGTGGCGTAGGTCGAAAACTTAAACCCTTTCTGATAATCGAACTTTTCCACCGCTTTCATAAGACCTAAATTACCTTCCTGGATAAGGTCCAAAAAGTGCATGCCCCTGCCCATGTATCTTTTGGCGATAGAAACGACAAGCCTTAAGTTGGATTCGGAAAGAAGCCTTTTTGCCTCTTCGTCTCCTTCCATCATGCGCCTTGCAAGTTCTTTTTCTTCTTCCGGCTGAAGAAGCGGAACTTTACCTATATCTTTAAGATACATCTTTACGGGGTCGTCCATGCTGACTTCTTTTAATATCTGGTCGTAAAGATCTTTATCCCTTTCGAACTCGTTGATTACCTGAATGCCTGCGTCTTCGAGTTGTTTATAGGCTTCTTCTATTTCCGAAGTCGTCGCCTGATATTTTTCTAACTTGTCGAGCAAGACTTCGGTAGTAATGCTGCCGCTTTTTTTGTATTCGATGATTATGTCGCCTACGGCTTGCATAATGTCTTCGGAGTGTACGTCGCCCGAAGCTTGTGCAACGCCCGGCGCTTTAACCGAAACTCCGTCTTCAAACTTTTCCATGTTTTCTCCTTTGATTATATATATCGGCGGGTTGCCAATTTATTTTTCTTGTTTAACAGTTCCGAAATTTTAACCGTCAGTTCCTTTCTCCTTTCCAGGTCCGTTTCCGTTTTGGCAAGAGAAATAAGTTTATTCATCTCTTCGTTGATTGCGGCGATTTTAAGAATTCTTACGCAATCGGCAAAATAAACCGTTTTATCGAACTGTTTGTTTTCTTCCGTTTCCAGCCCCGCAAGGCGTGAAAGTTCTTCTTCCCCCTCTTCGGCAAGACTTTCGTACAAATCGTTAAATCTTACCTTTTCGCCCGCTCTTTTTTTCGCGTTGATATAATCTTTTATCTCGTTGTGAACGGGAAGCGTAAAATTAAGTTCGTTTATATCCGTTTCGTAAGCGTAAGGTTTACCGAATATGTAAGACGCGAGAACAAATCTCGCCGCGATAAGCGTTTTGTTGCCCGAATCGTCGGAAAAAGTCGGCGTAACGATTTCCTGCTTGTCCGTTTCGCTTTTCTCCAACCCGAACAATTCCCTTTTAAGAGATTCGAAAGTTATTCCCGTAAGATTTCTTACTTCTTTCAATAAATCTTCCTGTTCCGCCGCGGAAGGGCTTTCTTTTATAACCTTTAACGCCGCCGTAACGAATTTGCGTTTGCCGTCCGTCGTTTTAATATCGAAAGTTTTCTTTAAAACGTCTATCTTAAAATCTATAAGCGGTTTCGCGCCGACAATAAACTGTCTGTATCCGTCCGCGCCGAGCTTGTTTACCGCGTCGTCCGGGTCCATTCCGTCGGGAAGGGAAATAACTTTAACGTCTAACCCCTCTTCCTTTAATATTTCCAAGCCTCTTATCGTCGCTTTCTGCCCCGCAAAATCGTCGTCGTAACAGATATAAACCGTTTCGACGTACCTTTTTAAGAGCCTTGCCTGATCTTTGGTCAAAGCCGTACCCATACTCGCCACGACGTTTTTTATACCCGCCTGAACGAGAGAGATAACGTCCATATGCCCTTCGACGATAATAATGTCTTTAATTCCTTCTTCGTTTTTGACTTTTTTGACGTTGTTAATGTTAAAAAGAGTTTTCCCTTTTGAAAACACTATCGTTTCTTTCGTGTTGACGTACTTTCCGACGTTTTCTTTTTTCTCTATGATTCTGCCGCAAAACGCCACTACGTTATTGAAAGCGTCTATAACGGGAATTATAAGTCTGCCTGCAAGGGCGTCGTATACTTTGTCGTTCTTCTCCCCTACCGCGCCCGAAGCCGTCATTTCTTCCTTTGTATATCCCTTGCTTTTAAGATAGGTCGGCAAGCCGTCGTAATCGAGCGAAGCGCCCAGTCCGAACCTTGTAACGGTAGCGGGAGTCAGATTTCTTTTATAAATATATTCAATATGTTTGCCCGCTTTTCCGTCGGAAAGGTTATGAACGTAAAACATTGCTGCGTCTTTAAGCAAATCGAGAACGCGTTGCCTTTTTCGTTTTTGTTCTTTTACCTTTTCGTCGTCGTATTCCACTTCGGGAAGGGGCATTTTCGCTTTTTCGGCGAGAATTTTCACCGCGTCGGAAAAATCGACCGATTCCATTTCTTTAACGAAAGTTATAACGTCGCCCGATTTATGGCAGCCGAAACAATAATAAAACTGTTCCTGCTCGTTCACGCAAAAAGAAGGGGTCTTTTCGTGGTGGAAAGGACACCTTCCCCAAAAATTGCCGCCCCGTCTTTCCAGATGAACGTATCTGCCGACGACGTCCGCTATATCGCATTTAAGTTTTAATTCAGTTAAGAATTTAGAATCGAATCCTTTCATCTACAGTTTCCAGTTATCGGGTATGTAATAGTCGGAAAAAATTTTAATGGCGTATCCGTCGGACATACTCGAAATATAATCGCAAATAACGGTGTCTATATCGTATTCATCTAAAAGTCCCACGTAAAAATCGGGCATTTTATCGACGTGCTTTTTGAAAAAACCGTACAACGCCGAAATCATTCTGTCGGCGCGCTCTTCTTCTCTTTTAAAGGTTTCGTCGCTGTAAACTCTTTCGAACAAAAACGCGCGAAGAGTCATATTCGCTTCTTCCACTTCTTTTTCCGCTTTGACCTGATTTTTGCCGTCGCTTTCGCGATACACCGACATAAGCACGGAATTTATACGTTTACTCGACGAGTCGCCGAGAATTTTTACCGCGCTTAAAGGCAACTCTTCTTTTTTGATGAATCCGCCGGCAATGGCGTCGTCTATATCGTGGTTTATGTAGGCTATTCTGTCGGCTAAACTTACCGCCGCCCCTTCGAGAGTTTTCGGCGTGCAGGAAAGTTTATGGTTTATTATACCGTCGACGACTTCTCTCGTTAAATTAAGACCTTTGCCGTCGCTTTCCAGAACGTCCACTACCCTGCCCGACTGTTCGTTATGTTTAAACCCTTTGGGGTTAAGTCTGTTCAGTATTCGTTCGCCCGAATGCCCGAAAGGGGTATGCCCTAAATCGTGACCGAGCGCGATGGCTTCGGTTAAGTCTTCGTTAAGGGAAAGGGCGCGCGCTATGCTTCTCGCAATCTGCGCGACGGTAAGGGTGTGCGTTAAACGGGTTCTGTAATGGTCGCCTTCGGGCGAGAAAAACACCTGCGTTTTGTTTTTCAGTCTGCGGAAAGATTTACTGTGAATTATCCGATCTCTGTCGCGCTGAAATTCCGTACGCATAGGGCAAGGCTCTTCGTACCTTAATCTGCCCGCGGTATCTGCCGATTTGGTTGCGTAAGGCGATAAAAACATCTTTTCGATTTCAGCGGTTTTTTCTTTCACTTTCCCGTCCCCTTATTTTCTACGAATAATAATACGAAAAATATTTCTCTTTTCCTTTTTTTTAATGAAAAAACATATAAAAACGCCCGATTTTTTTCACTTTCTTAAAATCGGACGTTTTTTTGGTTATAATAACCTCTTTTCCGAAGAAAAAAGCTTATTATTTATCTGCTAAAATCTTTTTTAAGAACGCGCCCGTGTAACTTACGGGGTTTTTTGCAACTTCTTCGGGGCTGCCCGTCGCGATTACTTCGCCGCCCTTATTGCCCCCTTCGGGACCCATATCCACGATATAGTCGGCAAGTTTTATTACGTCCAGATTATGTTCGATAACGATTATGGTGTTACCGCTTTCCTGTAACCTTAAAAGCACTTTGCAAAGATTATTCACGTCGTAAGAGTGTAGCCCCGTGGTAGGCTCGTCTAAAATATAGAGAGTTCTGCCCGTCGCTCTTTTTGCAAGTTCCGTGGCGAGTTTAACCCTTTGCGCTTCGCCGCCCGATAACGTCGTTGACGACTGCCCGAGTTTTATATACCCTAACCCTACGTCTTTCAACGTTTTGATTTTGTTGAATATCGACGGAATGTTTTCGAAAAATTCGCAGGCTTCGTCTACCGTCATATCCAAAATATCGGCGATGTTTTTGCCTTTATATTTTACTTGCAGAGTTTCTCTGTTGTATCTTTGACCTTTACATACTTCGCAAGGAACGTAAATATCGGGTAAAAAGTGCATTTCTATCTTTATAATGCCGTCGCCCTGACACTTTTCGCACCGACCGCCCGACACGTTGAAGGAAAATCTGCCCGATTTATATCCGCGTTCTTTGGCGTCGGGAGTAGAAGCCATCAGGTCTCTTATCGCCGAAAACACGCCCGTGTAAGTCGCGGGGTTGCTTCTCGGCGTTCTGCCTATGGGGGACTGGTCTATCGCGATTACTTTATCGAAATATTCCGTTCCGTCCACCCCGTCGCATTTACCTTTTACTATTTTGGCGTTGTTCAGTTCGTCGGCAAGTTCGGGATATAAAATTCCGTTGATAAGCGAACTCTTTCCGCTACCGGAAACGCCCGTTACCACGGTGAAAAGTCCTACGGGGAAACTTACGTCTGCGTTTTTAAGGTTGTTTTGTTTCGCGCCTCGGACTGTAAGCCATCTGCCGTCGGGTACTCTCCTTGTTTCGGGAATTTCTATTTTTCTTCTTCCCGAAAGGTAATCACCCGTTATGGAACGCGGCTCGTTTTCTATATCCTCCACGCTGCCCGTTGCGACGACTTCGCCGCCGTGAACGCCGGCTTTCGGACCTATATCGACTATAAAATCCGCCGCCCGGATAGTATCTTCGTCGTGTTCTACGACTATTAAGGTGTTGCCTATATCCCTTAACTTCTTTAACGTGGCGAGCAGTTTTTCGTTATCTCTCTGATGAAGACCTATACTCGGTTCGTCGAGAATGTAAAGCACGCCGGTAAGCCCGCTGCCTATCTGGGTCGCGAGCCTTATTCTCTGCGCTTCGCCGCCGGAAAGCGTGCTTGCGCTTCTCGAAAGCGTTAAGTATCCAAGTCCTACGTCTTTTAAGAAAGACAATCTCGCTTTGATTTCTTTTACGATAGGTCTTGCAATCATCGACTGAATTTCCGAAAGGGTTATTCCGCAAACGAATTCGTACAAATCTTCTACCGGCATTTCGGTAAGTTCGGATATGTTCTTTCCCCCGACGGTAACGGCAAGCGCTTCTTCTTTAAGCCTTTTGCCGTGACATTTGTCGCAGGGGAGTTCTACCATATACCTTTCGATTTCGTGTTTCGTCCAGTCGCTCGTGGTTTCTCTGTAACGGCGTTTTAAGTTTGGAATTATACCTTCCCAACGAGCGTCGTAACTCGTGTTGAAAGTTTTCGTGCTGTATTCCATACGAATTTTTTCGTCGCCGCTGCCGTACAAAAGCACGTGATAAATTTCGGGCGGCAAATCTTTCACGGGAGTGTCTATACTGAACCCGTAATGGCGCGCCAGCGATTCGAAACTCATTTCGGCGATTTTTCCGCTCTCTAAATTCCAGCCCGTAACCGTCATCGCTCCTTCTCTGAGCGATTTATTTTTATCTTTTACGATTAAATCTTCGGATATTTCCGCCCTGTATCCTAACCCGTGACATTCGGGGCAGGCGCCGAAAGGATTGTTAAAGGAAAACAATCTCGGTTCTATTTCTTCTATGCTTCTGCCGCAATCGGGGCAGGAATATTTGGTGGAATAGGTCTCCGAACCGCCGCCCACCGTTTCTATAACGACGAGTCCGTCGGCGAGTTTCAACGCCGTTTCCAGACTTTCGTTAAGCCTTTTTTCTATACCGTCTTTTACCACGAGCCTGTCGATAACGACGGATATGTTGTGTTTGATGTTTTTATCGAGTTTTATTTCTTCCGAAAGGTCGTAAACCACGCCGTCCACTTCCACCCTTGCGTAACCGCTTTTACGGTAGTTTTCGAAGTTTTTGGCGAATTCCCCTTTTTTGCCTCGCGCGACGGGGGCGTTGACGAGTATTTTGGTACCCTTTTCCATAGCCATAACCTTATCGGTTATCTGGTCAACCGTCTGTCTTGCGATTTCTATGCCGCAGGAAGGGCAATGAGGAGTGCCTATTCTTGCGAAAAGCAGACGGAAATAGTCGTAAATCTCGGTGACCGTGCCGACGGTGGAACGGGGGTTGTGCGACGTGGTTTTCTGGTCGATGGAAATCGCCGGCGATAACCCTTCGATTAAGTCCACGTCGGGTTTTTCCATTTGTCCCAGAAACATTCTCGCGTAACTCGACAAACTTTCCACGTACCGTCTTTGACCTTCGGCGTAAATGGTTTCGAATGCGAGCGTAGACTTTCCGCTGCCCGATAACCCCGTAAACACTACGAGTTTATCTCTCGGAATGGTTAAATCCACGTTTTTTAAGTTGTTTTCTCTCGCGCCCTTTATGATAATTTTGTCGTTCATATTACTTTCTCATCTTGATTTTAAGTTTAGCGATGTTATCTCTTATTTCGATACACTTTTCGAAGTCGAGATTAGCCGAAGCGATTTTCATAAGCGCTTTCAGTTTTTCTATTTCTTCGGGTATATCTTCTTTTCTTACTTCTTTGGTTCTGTCCGCTTTCTTTGTTATTTCCAGCGTGTTCTTTATTTCTTTAACGATAGACTTCGGAACTATACCGTGTTTAACGTTATACTCGTTCTGAATTTTGCGTCGCCTTTCCGTTTCGTCTATCGCGCGTTTCATACTGCCCGTCATCACGTCGGCGTACATTATAACTCTGCCTTCGGAATTTCTCGCAGCCCTCCCTATCGTCTGCAATAGAGAAGTTTCGCTACGTAAAAAGCCTTCTTTGTCGGCGTCTAAAACAGCGACTAATTCCACTTCGGGAAGGTCCAACCCTTCTCTTAAAAGGTTAATACCGCAAAGTACGTCGAACTCGCCCGAACGAAGCCCGGACACAATCTCTATCCTTTCCATAGTGTCTATATCGCTGTGCATATAACGGACTTTAACGCCGTGTTCTTTTAAGTATTCGGTTAAACTCTCCGCCATTTTTTTGGTAAGAGTGGTAACTAAAACGCGTTTATTTTTCTTTACTATAACGTTTATTTCGTGAAGAAGGTCGTCTATCTGGTTTTTTGTAGGTCTTACCGTAATTTCGGGGTCTAAAATACCCGTCGGGCGGATAAGTTGCTCGGCTATCTGCCCCGCGTTATCCAGTTCGTATTTTGCGGGAGTCGCCGAAACGCAGATAAGTTGACCCACTCTCGCGTCGAATTCTTGGAAAGTAAGCGGTCTGTTGTCGTAAGCGGACTTTAACCGAAACCCGTAATCGACAAGGCTTTGTTTTCTCGACCTGTCGCCGTTATACATCGCGCCGATCTGCGGAATGGTCATATGCGATTCGTCGATAAACACGATATAATCTTTAGGAAAATAATCCAAAAGAGTAAACGGCGGCTCGCCGACGCTTCTTCCGTCGAAGTATCTGCTGTAATTTTCTATTCCCTTGCAAAAACCTATTTCCTTTATCATTTCAAGGTCATAATCGGTTCTCTGCTTTAACCTTTGCGCCTCTAAAAGTTTGCCGCTTTCGGTAAAGTAACGGACTTCGTCCTCTTCGTCGCGGCGGATACAAGCCGTCGCCGTTTCGATTTTTTCCTGCGCCACGGCGTAATGGCTTGCGGGGAATATTACCGCGTGATTGAGTTCGGATATAACTTTACCCGAAACGAATTCCGCTTCGCATATTCTGTCTATAACGTCCCCGAAAAACTCCACCCGAATAATAATTTCCGTGTTCGACGACGGAAAAATATCTATAACGTCGCCGCGTACTCTGAAAGAGGAACGGGAAAAATCCACGTCTTTTCTCGTATACTGAATGGAAACGAGTTTCCTCATAAGTTCGTCGGGTTTAATTTCCTGTTCGGGGCGGAGAGAAACGGCAAGCCTGTAATATTCTTCCGGCGCGCCGAGTCCGTAAATGCAGGAGACGGAAGCGACTACTATCGTGTCCGAACGTTCGGAAAGCGAACAGGTGGCGGAGTGCCTTAACTTATCGATTTCGTCGTTTATCGCAAGGTCTTTTTCTATGTATGTGTCGGTACTCGGAATATACGCTTCCGGCTGATAATAATCGTAATAAGAAACGAAAAATTCCACCCTGTTTTTCGGGAAGAATTCTCTGAATTCGTTGCAAAGTTGCGCGGCGAGCGTTTTGTTGTGCGCGATGACGAGCGCGGGGCGGTTTACGTTTGCGATAACGTTAGCCATAGTAAAAGTTTTGCCCGAACCCGTAACGCCTAAAAGCACTTGCTCGCGAAGCCCGTCTAATACGCCCTGCGTAAGTTTTTCTATCGCCTGCGGTTGGTCGCCCGTCGGCGAAAATTCCGATTTTAATTCAAAATTTCTCTTTTCCATAACTAAAAAATCGCATTAAGCAATAACCCTATAACGAAACTCAGCACCGCGAACCCCACGGTGACCGCAAGCTTAAAAAGCAACGTCCGTTTAATGACCTGCCCGTTTCTTTTAAAAGACCTTCCTTTTGGCGTTAAGCCTATGCAGTACACTTTTTCGCCGTGCCTTGACGAAAGATAAACGTCCATATACCCGTCCTGCGACAAAAGGGTAAGTATTTTATCCAACTCGTCGAGTTTTATTTTTTCCGACACGTCTTTTTTAAGTTCTTGCGGAGATATAAGGAAGGTTTCTTTCTGTATTCCTTTGCCGTAGACCGCCGACATAACGGCGTTTTCCCTTCTCGAAAGCATTACGCCCCCTTGATTATAAGGGAGATTAACGCGTAAATCACGCTTCCCGTGATTCCGCCCGAAACGCCGCCTATAAACGCCTTTTTAAAAAGCGCGTTTCTGATTTCCTTTTCCTTTCTTTCGTTTTCCGTTTTGTTTTCGAATAAGAGCCTCCCCTTGGGAAGGGGCGAAAGGCATATTTCTTTATCGTCGCGGTACTTTACGCTTATAAGTTCTCTGTCGGAAAGTTCTTTTAAGCAATCGGATAAAACGTCGCGGTCGATAGCGGCTTTTATCGGCAAACGAGAAAGAATTTCTTCCGTTTCCAGCACCGTGTATCCCGAAGAACACTCTTTATTTATTAAATCCAAAAGCAGATTACATCTTAAATCAAGCATAATATTCCCCTTAACCTATTTTGGGGAAAAACCTGCTTTTTAATACATTTTACCACAATAATAAAAAGTTTACAATAAAAAACCGACAGGAAACGACAAAAGACTTTCCGAAAGTTTTTTGTTTTTCAATTAAAACTTTCAAAAAAATTTTTCAATTCCGTCGGCATATATTTTATAAATCCGTAACCAAAAACCCGGAGCGAATTTACGGCTATCATAAGTTTTTACGCAACGTTGTTTGCAAGAGTTTTTAAACGAAGTTTTTTAAAAAGGAAGCGCAAAAACGATAGTTTTTGCTAAAACCCGTCAGGGTTTTAAAAGTTTTTATCGTAAGACAAAAACTTTACTTCTTATAGTTTAAATTCTCGATTTTTTATTGAAAACCACCGCCGCTATCACTCCGAAAACCACGGTGTACGCTAACACTATCGCGGTTTTTATAAGCCAGCCGTCGGAAAGTCCCGCGGCGGCGTTCTGAGCAAGCAGCACGCCGTTATAAAAGGGCAGGCATTTGCAAACGTCTACGAAAGTCCCGCCGATTAAAGAAAGCGGCATCCATATTCCGCCGAGCAATCCCGAAGCGGTTATAAAAAGAGAGCAAACAGGTCCTGCCTGATTGTCGCTGCCGACTATCGAGCCGACGAATATTCCACATACGGTGAAAAACAACGCCGAAGGTATAAGGCAAACGGCGGAAACCAACGTGTTTACCGTAAACGGCAACCCGAATATAAAAGACACGGCGTAAAAAAGAACCGTCTGACAAAGCGTAACGGGTACGCTCGACAACAGAAAACTAAGTAAATACTCGAAAGGTTTTACGGGCGTAACGTTCAATCTCGACATAAACGCCGTTCTTTTATCCCCCGCTATGGTAAGGGCGGTGTAAAGCATGGTAAAAGAAAACCCGAACACGGCGATTGCCGGCGCAAAGTTTTCTATTCTGAACATTTCCGCGCCGTTCGCCGCCGAACCGCCGAAAATAAGTTCCATCAAAATAAGCATTACCGCAGGGAATCCCGCGCAGAAAATGAGCGAAACGGGGTCTCTTACGGCGTTTATAAGATTTCTTTTACAAAGTATAAAAGCGGTTTTCATTTTATTCCTCCGTAAGCGATAAAAAGGCGTTTTCCAGACTGTCGGCGTTCGCCGCTTTTTTAATGTTATCTACCGTATCGCAAAGGCGGATTTTGCCTTTAACCATTATAGCTACTCTGTCGCAAAGATTTTCCGCTTCTTCGATATAGTGCGTGGTCAATATAACCGTGGTATTGCCTTTAAGTTTTTCTATCTCTTTCCACAAATCTCTTCTCGCCCTTACGTCAAGACCTAATGTCGGCTCGTCGAGAAAAACTATTTCGGGGCGCGGAACGAGAGCCAGCGCGATGCTTAACCGCCTTTTATATCCGCCGGAAAGCGTTTTCGCTCTTTTATCGAGAACTTCTTCCAACTTAAATTCTTCGGTTATTTCCTTTATTCTTTTTTCTTTTTCTTCGCCGCGAAGACCGTAAAGCGAAGCGATTAAATCGAGATTTTCTTTCACCGTTAAATTAGCCGAAACAGCCGATTCCTGCGGAGAAAGTCCTAAAATTCTCTTGATTTCGTTCCTTTCCTTTTCCGAGTCGAATCCGCAGATTTCCGCTTTACCGTCGGTCGGTTTTATGAGTCCGCAAAGCATACCTATCGTGGTGCTTTTGCCCGCGCCGTTTTCCCCGAGAACGGAAAACATTTCCCCTTTGTATACGGTGAGATTTATCCCGTCCACCGCCGTAACCGAAGAAAAACGCTTGGTTAAATTTTCCGTTTTAATCGCAATTTCCATCTTTTTCTCCTTGCGCGTCGAGTATTTCGTCACACACGGCGCCGAAAACTTCCGCCTTTACTATCGCAAGACCTTTTTTCTTATCTCCTAAAAGAATAAGGCTATCTCCCGGTTCTATTCCGAAAACCAGCCGTGCTTCTTTGGGTATAACTATCTGACCGCGGTCGCCGACTTTGCATATCCCGAACATATACTTCCCTTTGCCCGATTGCATTATTATCTCCTTAATTTGTGTTTTGTGTGAAAATTCATATTTTTCACACAAATCATATTATATGCTTTTAACGTTGAAAGTCAAGCGAGTAACGAAAATATATCCGAAATAATATAATGTAATGATAAAGAAAAGTAAAAGATACATACGGTCTTTCCGAAAACGTTCGGAACGGCGGTAATTCAAAGGAGGATTTAATCTTTATGTGTTGTTTATTTGGCTGCGGCGGTTTTAATAATAACTGTTCCAACACCCGAATTCGTTATATACGCGGGCCCGTGGGTCCCGCAGGACCCAGAGGTCCTATAGGTCCGCAAGGAGCAACGGGTCCCGCGGGTCCGCAGGGTCCTGTCGGTTTAACGGGCGCAACAGGACCGCAAGGTCCGATAGGTTTAACGGGAGCCACCGGCGCTGTCGGACCTCAGGGTCCGATCGGTTTAACGGGCGCTACGGGTCCTCAGGGTCCACAAGGTCCGCAAGGTCCGATAGGTTTAACGGGAGCTACCGGCGCGACGGGTCCGCAGGGTCCTGCGGGAACGGGCGACGGCTTATACGCGAGCGCTTCCACAGGTACGGTTACCACTAACACCATAATTCCGTTGACGCAGAACACCGCCACCACGGGAACCACCATGTCGGTAAGCGGTAACGCGATAAATATCCCCGAACAAGGCACTTATCTCGTCACCTATTTTGTAAACGGTTCCGTTCCGTCGGGCACTCTCGACACGGCGTTATATCTTAACGGCTCGGCTATTCCTAACGAAACCATTACTTTAACCGATACCGATGCGGCAGTCGTGTCCGGTAGCAAAACCGTTCTGGTTACTACCACCGCCGACAACTCTACCCTTTCTCTTTATAACACATCGGCGCAGACTCTCACCGTAAACGGCGCGGCTATCACCGTTCTTCGTCTTGCATAATTAAAAAGTTAAGCGGCGTTGCGAAAATTCGCAACGCCGCATTGATTTTTTTAAATCCGTTAACGCCGATTAAACGTCGTTACCCGAGATAATAACGCCGCCTTAAAAATCTGCTTTTCTTCTTCGGAAGCGTTTTATCCACAATGTCAAAATTCAAACTCCAGAACGTTTTAGTTATCATAACCGTTTTATTATCGTCGTCAATCTGACGAATAAGGTCTATTACGTCGGTATTGTCCACGTTAAAATAGTCTACGCCGCTCCTTGCGCTTTTAATAAAGTAGTTTACCGTGGTTTCGTTATTATCCATCCGGAATTCGAGTTTTAACTCTCCCAAATTCCACAAAAACCCGTCGTCATCGTCCAAAATCTGAACGGTTCCTTTATGAACAGCAAATTTAGCGTAATTTATTATATCTGAAACTTCAATTTTGTTATTATTCATAAAATTCTCCGCCTTAAACAATTTTTTTCACGACTGTACTTATTTATCCGCCAAAAAAATTTTACCGCAGTTTCGCCCCGTTTCCCAAGAAAGCGTTATTTCATCGAAGTCGAAACCGTCAGTTTACCGTTATCGATTTTTACGGTAACGTTTCCGTTTAAGTCCGTCCTAAAGAGGCTCGTTTTGCCGTTTCTTTTATAAAGCCTTTTAAGCGTTTCGGTGTTCGGCGGATTAGCCGCTCCGCAAGAAATAACCGCGTTATCGGGATTTAATACTTGCAAAAAATCTTCCGAAGTGGCGTCTCCTCTGCCGTGACCGGATATTTTCAGAAGGTCAACGTCGTATAAATTCACTTCTCCTTTTCCGAAAAACGCGTCGTATAAACCCGACTTAAAGTTATTTAAAATCTTATTTTCCTGTTTATAAGAAGCGTCCGTACACAAAATAATTCTTATTCCGTCTATTTCGAGATAAATAACGGGCGAAATCTCGTCGAGCAGTTTTTCGGAAGGCATTTCCGTCACGGAAATATCATTGAATTCGTCGGAATATTTGTGTTCGGGATAGAGAAAAAACACGTCGGAATTTTTGCCGTTTATCTCGGTAAGATAGTTGAATTCTTTTATCGTAACTCCCTTTTCGCGGGCGGAATTAACCGCTTTAACGTAACTTTCCGAATACTTGTAATCGGTAAAAGGAACGAGCAGATTTCTGCAATTATACCTTGAAATAATTTCTTCCGCGTTGCCGATATGTTCTTCGTCGGGGTGAGAAAGTATAAAATAGTCTATCCCGCTCTTTACTTTAGAGTCGAGAATATTAAACAAGTTTTCCTTTACTTGTTTACCATCGTTACCGCAGTCTATCAAAAGGCTGAAATCATCGGTTTTAATAAGAGAACAATCTCCCGCGCCGACGTCGGTAAAATAGACGCCGTTGCCCGTGTACTCTTCGTCGATTTCTACGTTTTCCGAATACGGCTCGACGTCCGTACCGTTATTTTCTTCGCATCCGCAAGCGCATGTGAATGCGGAAAGGCAAACGGCTACCGCAATTGCTCTCATTAACTTCTTGTCGCCAGACATTTTTCTTTGGTACAAAAAAACTACTTTTTCCCTTTTTTTAACTTTTCTATATCGCTTTTTATTCTGTCCATATTCTGCATAGCGCACTCGTAACCGCGCTCGTACATAACGCCGGAACCGTTTATGCTTTCGGCTTTATATCCCGACAGGTCGGGATGAAGCACTATATCGCTGTATTTATACCCGTTTTCCCACGGTTTTTCCACTTTTCCTTTATAGGTCGGAAAAAATCTCGTAATAACCGAAGGCTTCGCTTCGTGGTCTTTTAAGTCGATACCGACGATATAATCGGCGCCCATTCCTTTAACGATATCTGCGGGAACGGAATTGACGAAAGCACCGTCGATATATCTTTTACCGTCTATAACCACGGGTTTAAAAAACGGTACCATACACGAAGAAGCGCAAAGCGCGTCGGCAACGCTTCCCGAGTCGAAAACTTTTTCGTTTCCCGTATCCATTTCGGTCGCCACGGCCTTAAAATTCTTTTTCAGGTCTTCGAATTCCAGACCCCCTATCTGATTATCTATAACCGAGCGCACACCCGAAGTGTCCATACCGATAAACGGCGCGGACAGAATTTCCAGAAAATTCATCCTTTTTATAAGTTCTAAAATGTCGGTGGAAGAATATCCGTTAGCGTAAAACGCGCCCACGATAGAACCTATGCTGGTGCCGGCAATAACGTCGAACTCTATGCCGTTTTCTTCGAAAGCGCGTATCGCGCCGAGTTCGGCAAACCCTTTGGCTCCGCCCGAACCTAACGCCAGCCCTAATTTAATTTTCTTTTCGGTTTTAAAAAAGGAAAACAGTTTGTTTAAGAAATTCATTCTTCTTTCCCGTTCGGCTTTTTGCAAATCTTTATCACGGTGATAACCAACGCTATTAAAGCGAGCGCTAAAAGAGCGTATAAAACGTAATCGAGATTGACGCCTATCACGCTGCATAATTCCGCTAAAAGAGATATTAAAATCCCCGCGACGAAATTCCCGACCGTAACCGCCAATGCCGCGTGAGAAAATTTTATATCGAGAAAAACCGCGACGGCGGTACCCGTCCATACTCCGGTAAGGGGTAACGGAATCGCTACGAAAAGCAGAACGCTTAAAAACTTCAGGGCGTTTTCGCTTGAATTTTCTTTGTTCTTTTTCTCGTCATCAACGGCGGAATCGGCTTTTTTCTTAAAATAATTTTCTATTCTTTCGGCAAACCCGTTAAAACACTTTATTTTCTTTAAAAGTCCCAAAATCGGTTTCAATAAAAAGAATATCAGAAAAAACACCGCGGTAGAACCGAGAAACGCAACGAAAAGAGCGGTGAAAAAATCGAGCCCCGCTCCCCGAGCGAAAACGATTCCCCCTTTAAGTTCGATAGTGGGAATTAAAGATATAATAAAAGTGGTTATATAAGGATTACCTATTAAGTTGCTTAAATAATTTATCATCGATTTTTTAAAAACCCCGCCGTTTAAGGCGGGGAAAGCGTTTTATTCGGAAAGTGTAGTTAGAACGTCTACTCCCGTGATTTCTTCCAGCTCCTTAACGGTTTTTACCTTATTATCGAAAAGATAAATCAAAACGAAAAGTACCGTTGAGAAAACTACTCCCGCAGCGCCGCTGATAAGGGCAGCGTTCTTGCTGTTGTCTGAAACGGATACGTTTATATTGTTCTGCGTTTTTACGAATTCTATATCGGAAGCGATGATGATTTCTTTAATGTCTTCGCTTTCGGGGATATATACTTTAAACGTTGCAAATACGTCTTCGAGCCTACCTTTGGCAAGTTCGGGGTCGTAATCGGTATAAGAAACATTAAAAATCAGACTGTCTTTATCGTACGACGCGTTGAATGAACCGCGGTTAATTCCTTCGTCGCCGTTCCGGGTTTTTGCCAGACTGATAACGTTAGGCGATTCGACGATGTCTACTATCGTCGGCATCATTCTTTGCGCAAGGCTAAAATCGTTTAATTTGTTACTATTCGCCACACTGTGGTCACTATCACCGTTAAGGCTGTCGTCTACGTATCTTAATTTAACGATAACGTCGCAGGACGCCGTGTAAACGGGTTTTGCGATAAATTTACCATAACAATAACCGGCGAGTACGAATACGACCGATATTAAAATTATCCATACCAGTCTTGCTTTCAAAATTCTTAAAAAAGGAGTCGAACTTTTCTGAACGTCGTTTTCCATCTTCCACCCCCTATTCGCCGATAACGGCAAGAATACTTGCGCCCACAATATTTTCGAGTTCTTCTTTGCTCTTAATCGTTCTGTCGAACAAACTGCAAACGTAAGCGAGAACGAGCGCTATTACCACGCCGAAAAAGAAGGCTATAATAACGTTAGTAATTCTCGAGAAATTCCTCGTTGTTCCGACGTATCCCAAATCGCTAACGGATAACTTTACGCCAAAATATCTGTATTCGCCGAAACCGCCGTATTCGACGTTGGCGTTCTTAACTTCGGCGTCTATCGCCTGAACGTAAATTTTCGCTTTCTTTGCCGCAACTTCCGGATCGGTATCCTTAACGAAAACGTTTAACGTAAACGAAACGAAAATTTCGTCCGCTTTCGGTTTATTGAAAGACGTGGAAACGTCCGAACCGGAGATATACGTTTTTATTATTTCCGTCGCCGACACGAAATCGTCCCTACCGATTTTTACCGTTTTACCGTCGGTGTCGGAAAAAACGAGCAATTCGCCGTCGGAACCGTCGAATTTTAAACTCTTGGTAACGTCTCTGCCGTAGAGATTTTCGGGAGAATGAATAGTCACCGAAAATATTCTGTCCTTAAAATCCTGAGAGAAAAAGTCGCCGAAGTCATACTTTCCTTTATATTTATTCTCGTTCTTTAAATTTTTCACGTATTCGGAAACGTCGCCGCTTCCCGATTTTAAGTATTCGGCGTAATAATAATTCGCTCTGTCCACAACGCATTGTTCGTCGCAGAAATCTATAAACGTGTCGATATAATAATTCGTAATGGTATAATCGTTAAGCACTACGCTATCAGAATATTTTCCTTTAAAAACAGCCATTTCGCACGCCGAATAAACGTACGGCCTGCGATACGAATAAACGGCGCCTATCGCGGTTACGGCGATAATCGTCGCTATAATAAACCAAATATTTCTTTTGAAAACTCTGAGCAAACGTTTGACAGACTCTACGCTTACGATGTTTTCGTTCTCCATTTTTTCTCCGCCCGGTAATTATCGTTTTATCGGCGCTGTTTCAGCCCGTTTGGTAACATTTTAACACATTATAACGACATAATCAAGCCTTGTTTTGTTTTTTATCGCGGGCGAACCGTTTTTTTTCATATATTAATCGGTTGCTTTATATAATTTTTTAGTGTATAATGATTTTACTATGGTCGAAAACGTGGTCACTCGCGCCGAAAACAAAGCAACCGTCGCTTTGAATTTAAAAAGAGCGTTTTTAAATTTCATATACACACCTTTTTTTGCGGCAACAATTTCTCTCGTTGCCTTCTTTTTTTGGTTTATAAACGGCGGTATTTTCGCAATAGCGGGGTTTGCCGTCGTAGCCATAGTAATTCTTTTTTTATCGGAAGATATCACGCCTTTAATTCCTCTTGCTTTTAACGCTTTGTTTACGGTAAGAGATTTATCCTCTTTAAACTTAATAAGCGGTTTTATAATATTTATACCCGTAGCGGCGGCTTTAATAATCCATTTCGTTATTTATCGCGTAAAAAAGATTTGTTTCGGTAAACTTTTAATTCCTTTCGGGTTGGTATTCGTTTCTTTCCTTCTCGGCGGAATTTTTAACCCCGAATCGTTTAAAAACTACGTACTGGGAACCAAGCAGATAATCTGCATAGGTTTTATAATGCCTTTCGCGTACTTCGTTTTGTCGCAGGGAATCATTCCTCCGAAAAACGTAGATCTACGGAATTACCTTTGTTACGCGCTTGTATTTACTTCTTTCAACATAGAACTTCAGATGCTCCGCTTTATGATAGCTCCCGTAAATATCGGTTGGGGGAACCCTATTTTCGCAGGGTACGTTATGCTTCTTGCAATCCCCGCGTCGCTTTACCTGATAACGAAATCCAAAAACCCCGTTCCGAACATGTGTATTTCTCTCGTTCTGTACGTCTGCTTGTTGCTTACGGTAAGCGACTGCTCGAAAATTCTTGCGTTTTTCTGCGCACCGTTTTTTACTTACGTCACTTATAAAAACTGCAATCATAAATACAAAAGATTGTTTTCCTTTATCGTAAAAGTAACGGTTTTCACAGCCCTTATCGTGGCGATAATTCTCGTTATAAGCGACCCGCAAAAATGGAGCGATTACATACTCGTTCATATTTCCGATAACGGCAGGGGCGAAATTTACGATAATTCGGTTTATCCGATAATTTCTCATCCGCTGTTCGGCGCAGGGCTTTATTATCCGATTTTTTACGATGTCTGCGGCCAAAACTTTCACAGTTTCGTTCTGCATTCGCTAGCGACCACGGGTATTTTCGGACTGATATGCCACTCGTTCCTTCTCGGCGAAAGACTAAAAATACTTGCTTCGAAAAAAGATTTATTCGGCTTTTATATGTTTTTCGCCGTTTTGACTTACGACGCGTTTTCTTTGGTAGATTGCGGCGAATTCGTTTCGGCTATCCTTCTTGTAAACGTTATAACTCTTATGTCAGAAAAACTTCCCGAAGAATCCGACGGATTTTTACCGCTCGAACGCGCTTGTTTAAGATATAATCCGCTGTAAATAAACATAATTTTTCGGCAATACAAAAACCGCGACCGACGTTTTTATCGTCGGTCGCGGTTTATTATTCGCCCGTATCGGATTTACTTTCTATCGGGTTCTCCTTTTCGCCGCCCTTTTTATTATCGGCAAAGCGGTTTGAGAAAAAAAGCATAACGTAAGTTACCGCGATGATTACGCCTATACCTATAACGACGGCAAGAAGCCCCTGCCACAAAATATCGAGCGACTTTGAAACGACTTCCGTATTTATTTCACATAAATTAAACAACATTTTTATTACTCCTTTATAAAACCAGTCCTATTATAAGCCCGCCGACGATAGCGGAAGCGATTTGACCCGAAACGTTTGCGCCGACCGCGTGCATCAAAAGGAAATTCGTATTGTCCTCTTTAAGACCCATTTTATGAACGACGCGCGCCGACATAGGAAATGCGGAAATTCCCGCCGCCCCTATCATCGGATTGATTTTTTCTTTCGAAAAAACGTTCATTGCCTTGGCGCACATAACGCCGCCGACGGTATCGAACACGAAAGCGAAAAGCCCGAGACCGAGAATCATAAGCGTTTCTAAACTTAAAAAGTTTTCCGCCTGCATCTGAAAGGCAACCGTTATTCCGAGTATTAGCGTTATGAGATTGCTCAGCGTGTTTTTGGCGGTATCCGCAAGAGTGCCTAAAACGCCGCATTCATTTAGCAGATTACCGAACATTAAAAAGCCTACGAGCGCAAGGCTTTTGGGAGCGATAAGCCCCGCTACCATGGTTATAACTATCGGGAAAAGTATCTTAACCGTTTTACTGACCCTTTTCCCTTTGTATTCCATATGAATACAACGCTCTTTCTTAGTCGTTATACACTTTATTACCGCAGGTTGTATTATGGGAACCAACGCCATATAGGAATACGCCACCACCATTATAGGTCCTACGTATTTGCTTCCAAGTTTCATTGCGACGAGTATCGAAGTCGGTCCGTCCGCCGCCCCTATTATACCTATCGAAGCGGCGTCGTTTATATCGAACCCGAGCAGCGCCGCAAGTATTATGGTTAAGAATATTCCGAGTTGCGCAAACACACCCAAAAGCATCAGTTTAGGGTTTACTATAAGCGGTTCGAAGTCTATCATCGCGCCTATACCGATAAACAACAGTATAGGCAGCGCTTCCGACGCTCCTATCCCGATTTCGTACAGCCAGGAAATTATACCCACTTCGCCTTCCGACGATATAACGTTAGTTAAGGGTATATTTACCAGAATCGCGCCGAATCCCATAGGCAATAACAACGCCGGTTCCATTTTATACTTTATCGCAAGAAATATAAGAACTCCCCCGATAATCCACATTATAACCATTTTATAGGTTACCTGCGACAGCGCTTCGATTAAAAAATCCATTTGTACCTCCATAAAAAAATAGACCGCACCGCTATAAAAACGGTGTGGTCTTGTCGTTTAATATTAAATCGGAGCGGTAAACACTCGTGTTGCCGGTTTAATCGCGATTTTTCGCCGACTACTCCCCACATAGGAATATATAAATTTTAACGTTTGCGACAGACTGTATCAAGAAAAACAGCGCCGCTTTCGGGATATATTTTTATTTTTTGTCTATAACGTAGGTCGGAACCAACTCTTTGACGAGTTCTTTCATTCTGTCCGTTTCGTTATAGGCTTCGATATAGAGTTCTTCTATTTTACGGAACAGGTTTTCTTCGTCGAAATCGAGAGGTTTTCCGACAGAAATAAGATCGTTTTCGGTTTTTTCAAGCCCTTCTTCGGACATAAGGCACTCTTCGTAAAGTTTTTCGCCCGGTCTTAAACCGCAGAACTCTATTTTAATATCTTCGTCGGGAACGTGTCCCGAAAGCCTTATCAGGTTTACGGCAAGGTCGTAGATTTTTACCGGTTTTCCCATATCAAGCACGAAAATTTCTCCGCCTTTCGCGTAAACCGCGGCTTCTAAAACGAGACTTACCGCTTCGCTTATAGTCATAAAATATCTTACGATATCTTTATGCGTAACGGTTACGGGTCCGCCTTCTTCTATCTGCTTTTTAAACAGCGGTATAACCGAACCGTTGGAACCTAAAACGTTGCCGAATCTTACGGCGGCGTATTCCGTTTTATACCGCTTGTCCATCGCCTGAATAATCATCTCGCAGATTCGTTTCGTCGCGCCCATAATGTTGGTGGGATTTACCGCTTTATCGGTGCTTATTAAAATAAACTTTTTAACGCCGTTTTCCCCTGCCGCTTTCGCCACTTTATAAGTTCCGCTGACGTTGTTTTTTATTGCTTCGTTGGGGCTGTCCTCCATAAGAGGAACGTGTTTGTGCGCCGCCGCGTGGAACACGACTTCGGGGCGATATTTTTTGAATACGTCGTTTACCTTTTTGCTGTCCCTTACGCTTCCTATAAGCGTTAAGAGGTTAAGCGAGGGATAGTGGCGTTTAAGTTCCTGCTGAATATCGTATGCGTTGTTTTCGTAAATATCGAAAATTATGAGTTGTTTGGGGTTATACCTTGCAACCTGCCGACAAAGTTCGCTGCCGATAGAACCGCCTCCCCCCGTTACGAGAACAACTTTGTCTTTTACGAACTCCTTTATCCCCTTAACGTTCACTTTAATCTGTTCTCTGCCTAAAAGGTCTAAAATGTCCACTTTGGCAAGAACCATCGGCTGAGACGAACTGTCTACGAAAGTGTAATAATTGGGTATTACAAGCACCTTTCTGCCCGTCATGCGGCACTCGTTTATTATTTCGACCTTTCTCGCTCCGCCGACAGACGGCATTGCGTAGATAATCGCGTCCGCGTCGTACTTTTTACAGAAAAAATCGACGTCGGCTATTTTGCCTTCTACCTTGACGCCGTAAATGACGGAATTTATTTTATTTTCGTCATCGTCTAAAATACACACGGGTTTATACGGCATTTTGTTGGTTTCTGTCAGAATCCCGAGAAGTATTTTACTTGCGCTTCCCGCGCCGAGAATTATCGCCTTCTTCTTTGAACCGACGATTTCTCTTCTTTTTTCGTTTTCCCCAATCATATATTTTCCCTTATAATATTTCTTACGTTTTCCACGGACAAACCGTTTTTCGTAAGTTGACTTTCGACGCTCGCGTAATCCACGAACTCGTCTTTAATTGCCAGAACTATAACGTTTTTACGTATTTTTTTATTTGCGTAATAATTTAACACCGCGCTGCCGAATCCGCCCGAAAGAACGTTTTCTTCCAGAGTAACGATCGTTTCTTCGTTAGCGCTGTTTAAAAACTCTTCGTCAAGCGGTTTTACTCTTTTTACCGCCGCCACCCGAACGCCGCAGACGTCGTTTGACGCTTCGAGCGCGATTTTAAGAGTGCGCGGTCCCACCGCTAAAATCAAAATTTTCTTTTTTTCTCTCGTAAGCCCCCCGCTTACCGTTTCCCACTCGCCCGAACGGAAACCTTCCGCCGTAAGTTTCATGGCGTTCTTATCGTTAGGGTATCTTATGGCGCAAGGAGTTTTAAGAGAAAGGGCGTATTTAAGAGCCTGTTCCGTTTCTTCGGGGTCGGTCGGCGATAAAACGGTCATATTCGGCAACCCCGAAAGATAACTTATATCGAACACTCCCTGATGAGTTTTTCCGTCCGCTCCGACTACCCCCGCGCGGTCAAGGCAAAATACCACGGGAAGATTTTGCAGACATACGTCCTGCATTATTTCGTCGTACGCTCTCTGTAAAAAGGTGGAATAAATCGCCACGACGGGTTTCATTCCCCCTTTCGCAAGCCCCGCGGCGTAAGTTACGGCGAATTCTTCGGCGATACCAACGTCGATAAAGTTATCGGGAAAGGCTTTTTCTACCACGTCAAGCCCCGTGCCGTCTTTCATTCCGGCGGTTATCGCGACGACTTTTTTGTCCTTTTCTATACATTCGTTAAGGGCTTTGCCGATTCTCGCCGAATAAGGCGTTCCGCAGATGGAAAGTTCTTTTCCCACGCCGTGGTAAAGGTCGCTCCGCTCTTCGGCAGCGTCAAGTCCCTTGCCTTTTTTCGTTATAACGTGGAGAAGCACGGAATTGTTTTTCGCCCCCGTTTTAACGTTTTTAAGTATTTTTATCATAGACGTCAAATCGTTTCCGTTGACGTTGCCGACGTATTTAAATCCGAATTCTTCGAAATAGTAATTCTTGTTGAACATCCTTTTTAAGAATCGGCGGAATTTTATAAGCCCTTTCGTAACGAAAGAATTACCGAAAACCTTTTTAATGGCTTTTTTGCCGTTGATATACCCTTTTTTTATGGTAGACTTCGATATAAGTTTATATAATCCGTTTCTGTTTTTGGAAATGGACATTCCGTTATCGTTTAAAATAACGATAAAATTTCCGGGTTTATAGTCGGTGGCGGTAATCGCTTCGAGATTAAGTCCGTTGACAAACGAACCGTCGCCCACGACAACCACCACGGCGTAATCTTCGCCGAGCAAATCTCTCGCTTTGCAAAGCCCTAACCCCAACGCAACGGAATCGCCTGCGTGACCGCTCGAAAACACGTCGTATTCGCTTTCGTCTTTATCGCAAAACCCCGAAATGCCCCCTTCTTCTCTTATTTTATCGAAAGCGGCGTTTCTGCCCGTAAGAATTTTATGGGCGTAGCATTGATGACCTACGTCCCACACTATTTTATCTTTGGAGAAATCGAAAACGTAATGAAGCGCGACGGTCGTTTCTATAATACCAAGATTAGACGAGAGATGCCCGCCGTTGCTTTTCGCTACCGAAATTATCCTTTCTCTTATCTCGCGAGTGACCTCGTTCAGCTCGTTTTTATTAAGTTTTTTAAGATCTTTCGGATCGGCTACGTTTTTTAACAAACTCATTATGTATAAATCCCGTCCCCTACACGGCGACTTTTTTATTATAACTTTTTATTATATAAAAGTCAATACTTTATCCTTTTTTTACCGCTTTCGCGAGAGATTCTCCGATTTTAACATTATCGCTGCGTTTTTGCGTTGACTATTTTTTGTGATAGCTGTAAAATAATAAAAAAACGAAAGGATTACGGTTATGAATAAAGAAATTCTCGAAAAATACGCCGAACTCGTTTATAAAATAGGCGTCAATCTTCAAAAAGGTCAGGGCGTCGAAATCGATTGCTCGGTCGAAAACGCGGAGGTTGCCGAAGTGTTTACCGAAGTCGGCTACAAACTCGGCGCGAAACTCGTCAATATTCGCTGGAACTATGACAAAACGGCTTACTTAAACTACAAATACGCCGAAACCGAGGCACTTGCGGAAGTTCCCGAATGGTTTATCAAAAGTAAAGAATACCTTATGGAAAAAGGCTTCTGCCGCATAGCGATAGACAGCGAAGATCCCTTCGCTTTTAAAGATATTCCCGCGGAAAAACTCGGCGCGGTATCGAAAGCCCGCTCGAAAGCGCTAAAAAAATATTCCGACTGTATTATGAGCAACGGCATTCGTTGGTGCGTGGTTTCCGTTCCGTCGAAGGCGTGGGCGGAAAAAGTTTTCCCGAACGACGCTCACCCCGAAGACAAACTTTTCGACGAAATTATCAAAACCATGCGTTTAAATTGCGACAACCCCATTAAAAACTGGGAAAATCACATTGCCGAAATGGATAAACACGCAAAATTCTTAAACGAAAATGCGTTCGAATATCTCCATTACGAAAATTCGCTCGGAACGGATATTTACGTCGGTCTTGCGGACGACCACGTATGGCTCTCCGCGCAAGAAGAAGCCAAAGACGGCGTAAAATTCGTAGCGAATATCCCCACGGAAGAAGTTTTCACCTGCCCCCACAAAGAAAAAATCAACGGAAAAGTTTATTCAGCTCTTCCTCTTTCTTACAACGGACAGATTATAGACAAATTCTCGCTCACATTTAAAGACGGCAAAATAGTAGATTATTCCGCCGAAACGGGTTATGACGCGTTAAAGAGCATCATCGAAACGGACGAAGGTACTTTAAGTATCGGCGAAGCCGCGCTTATCGGTAAAAATTCCCCCATCGCGCAAAGCGGAATACTCTTTTACAACACTTTGTTCGACGAAAACGCAAGTTGCCATCTCGCGATAGGAAAAGCCTACCCCACCACGGTCAGAAACGGCGACAAACTTTCCGAAAAAGAACTTCTCGAAAAAGGAGCGAACGATTCCGTAGAACACGTCGACTTTATGATAGGTACCCCCGACTTAAAAGTAACGGGTATCAGAAAGGACAAATCCGAAGCGGTGATTTTCACCGACGGCGAATGGGCGATTTAGTTTTCGCTTTTTTCGGATTCTGACGCCGATTAAAGGTTACTTTTTAACGTTGACGGCTATTATTCCCGAAATCGCGCCGACGACGGTTAAAAGAGCAAGGTCGATAAGAAAACCGGTTCCGAACGACGCCGCGCCGAAAAGAAGAAAAATAAGGTAGGTTATAACAGTTATAATTATTCCTGATATCGCGCCCTTTATAAGCCCTTTTTCTCCCGAAAAAGAAAAAAGGCACCCGATAAACACCGATATAATTTTTATAAACTGGTTTACCCCTTTTATAACGCTTTGGTTAATCCCCGTTAAGTTTACGATAACGGCGAAAATAAGAATTCCCGCTATCGTTGCGATAACGCCCGTTAAAATTCCCTTGATTAACTGTGGGGAAAATCTTCCCGAATCCGAACTTTTTTCCATAAAAAACCACCCCTGCGTAATTAGTAAATAATTATGCGGGGGTGTAATTTTATATTCCGTTTAAGTAAAAGTTATTATTTGGTTTCTTCAGTCTTTTCTTCCGCTTTTTCTTCTGTGGGTTCTTCGACTTCTCTTACTTCGTCTTTTCCGTTTGCGGGCGCGGTCTGATAAATTGCGCCCTTATCGAATTTAACGTAAGATTTTTTGTCTGCGGTACCGGTTTCTAATACGAAAGTGTTTTCCGCATTGTTGATTTCGTAAATAAAACCGCATACGCCGCCGATGGTTTTTACTCTGTCTCCTACTTTAAGAGCGTCAACGGTTTCCTGCGCTTTTTTCTGTTTTTTCTTGTTGGAAATCGACTGCCATACGAACATACCGATAAGCAAAACGGCAAATACCGCAAGCATTATATAAGTAACGGCGTTATTACCTTTGGGTTGTTGATCTCCTTCCGCCAATAAATTCCAAATCATTTTTTTGTCTCCTTTAAATATCTTGTTATTATTGTAAAGCATTTGCCTTTTTAAAGCAAGCGTTTTTACTCTTTATTTATAAGTACCGTTCGTTTTGGCGTAAAATTCCTGCGCGAACTCGGTAAAACAGTCGTTCATTATCGCTTCTCTTATATCTGCCATAAGTTTGTTCAAGAAAGTTATATTGTGAAGAGAAAGCATCATTCCGCCCATCATTTCGCCGACGTTTATAAGATGTCTTAAATAGGCTTTCGTGTAGTTTTTGCAGGCGTAACAATCGCATTCGGGGTCGAGCGGCGTAAAATCTTCTTTATACGCGCCGTTTCTTATAACCACCTTGCCGCGGCTCGTAAGCGCCGTTCCGTTACGACCTACTCTCGTCGCCAGAACGCAATCGAACATATCTATTCCGCGCCTTACCCCTTCGATAAGGCAATCGGGGCTTCCGACCCCCATAAGATATCTCGGAACGCTTTGCGGATAAAGGGGCAGCATATCGTCCATAATGTCGTACATAAGACTTTTCGGTTCGCCTACGGAAAGCCCCCCTATCGCCACGCCGTATTTTACGAAAGGCAACGTTTCTTTAATGCTTTCGGCTCTTAAATCTTTGAACATATTGCCCTGAACTATCGGGAACAACGCCTGATTATCGTTTTTGTGGTAGTTATAGCACCTTTCGAGCCACTTTAACGTTCTCGTCATTGCTTTTTCAGACTCCGCTCTCGTCGCGCCGTACGGGGTGCATTGATCGAACGCCATAATTATATCCGCGCCGAGATTGTTTTCTATCTCCATCGCCTTTTCGGGGGTGAACAAATGCAGACTTCCGTCTACGTGCGAATTGAAATATACCCCTTCGTCGGTGATTTTATTCAGTTTTGCAAGCGAAAACACCTGAAATCCGCCGCTGTCCGTTAAAATAGGTCTGTCCCAGGACATAAACTTGTGAAGTCCGCCGGCTTTTTTTACTATATCGTCGCCGGGGCGCATATAAAGGTGATAAGTGTTCGCAAGAAGTATCTGCGTCTTCGCTTCTTTTAGGTCGCGCGGCATAACCCCTTTGACCGTCGCCTGAGTGCCTACGGGCATATACGTGGGAGTGTGTATATCGCCGTGCGGAGTGTGAAGAATCCCCACTCTCGCGCCCGTTCTTTTATCTTGTTTTATCTGTTCGTAGTAAAATTTTTCCATTTATAGGGATTTTGTCCTTTTTACGTTTTTGTTTGTAGTCGGTTATCCTCTTTTTTCTCCGTTTTCGTTCCCGAAGTCCGAAGCCGAAGCAGAAACGCAGTATTGCGCCGCTTTTATCTTGGTTTACGTTAGTCGTAGAAGCAAGCAAGACAAGGCTCGCGACGGGTTCGGGGTGAGATTGA
>JAEDMA010000058.1 GCA_016295005.1 Christensenellaceae bacterium | reverse complement strand
TTGAAATTATCCAAAGTCCAGTCCGCTTCAAACATTGCGTTGATAATATTCAAAGATTTATTTCCGTCCTTGAATGCGAAAAGAATTCCAGCCATCGGTAAATATGAAAAAACAAGCAGAAAAACTAGACTGACCGATGCCATACATATAAGCGTTACGTCACGTTTATTTAACCTGCGGTTTTTTTTGTTAACAAGTTTTATTTCTGATATGCTCATTTTCCGTTCCTTCTTTTTTTATATTTGATTACATGCCAAAAACGCTTAAAAATGGAGGTTTTTATTGTTTTGCGTGATTATGTAAGCCGTTTGCTTCTTATCCGTTTACGGTAAATCCGTAGTCCCCCGAGCCCACATCAACGATTCTGCTCTCAAAAGGAAGTTTTATCCTCGCAGTTGTGTTTGGCGGAACCGTTACAGAATAATTCAGTTTTCCGTCGGAAACCTTTTCGTATTTTACGGACAAAATGCCATTGGGAGTTCTGTATATGCAACTGAACTTCGTTAGTCCGTCGACGCAAGCAGGTGAAATTTCCATTCGTTTCATACCCGCCACGCCGTCTAGAACCTTAATGCCCGCAACGTAACGGAAGAACCATTCGTCGTAAGCGGTAAACATCGGATGACAGTACGAGTGCATGTTTTCTTCAACCTTCGACACCTCTTTCTCCCAGCGTTCCCAGATCGTGGTCGCACCGTTTTTAAGCATATAACCGAAGGACGGATACTCCTCGTTTTTTAGAATTCTCATAACGACGTCGTTATGTCCGTTTTCTGCAAGAACTTTGAAAAGATGTCTGTAAGACTGGTTACCGCAGGTCATATGATAGTCCCGACCTTTTACGTCGTTTACTATCGCATCTACGAGTTTTTGTCTGTTTTCTTCTTCACACAACCCTATCGACACCGCAATGGCGTTCATCGACTGAACGTCGGCGCAATAAGACGCTGTTTCGTCGTTATAAAATCTTTCGTTGAAAGCGGTTTTAGTGCGCGCGGCAAGTTCTCTGTACCGATTCAGATCGTCCTCTTTGCCCAGCAATTCCGAAAATTCCGACATCAGCTTGTAATACCAATAAAGATAAGCCGTCGATATTACGGGAATGGGAACAGCTCTGTTCTTTCGGGCTTCGCCCGTAACGACGCGGATAGCGGGCACCCAGTCCCCGTAAAGCCCGAGCGACAATATGCCGTTCTCTGACGCGGCAGTCAGATATTCCACCCACTTTTTATAATTGTTATAATTATTTTCAAGCAATTTTTTATTACCATACAGTTCGTAAGAAAATTTCGCGATGAGTAAATAAGATATTGAGACGGGATCGGCTATTTCGCCGCCGATATAATAAGGCGCAGTATCCTTTATGGCTCCGTCTGAATTCATCGTTGCGGTAATATCGTCTGTGATTTTTTCAAAAAAGCGCGTCATGTCGAAATTGTTTACCGTCTGATATAAGCGCGTGCTCATATCGTTCAGCCACCCCATGCGTTCGTCTCTCTGGGGGCAATCGGTAAGAATTCCGTGGTGATTGCACGCTTCCGTCCTGAAAGCCGTTTCATGTAGCGCGTTCAGCGTCCCGTCCGAACAGACGAAACTGCCGTTTACGCGCGTGTCAGTTCTGATTTTTTCCGCAACGATATTTTCTATTCTGACCTTTCCGCTGACTGATACGGACGCATATCTGAAACCACGATAAGAGAACGTCGGATTCCATGTTTCGCTTTCTTTTCCGGCAAGAATGTAGACGTCGGTATTCAAAGCGTTACGCATGCTTTTATAATCCGGAACACAGTCCTCGTTTAATACTTCGGCATGTTTTATCGTAACCCTCGCGCCACGCTCTCCGTTTACCGTTATTTTACATCTGCCCGTAAGTATTTCGCCAAAATCGTAAACAGTCTCGTCATCGTTTTGAAACACTTTGACCGGCATCAAGGCTTCCTGAAGCTTTATACTTTCCATGCGTTGCGGTCTGATTGATACGTTCGCGTCGTGAAGCTTTACCGCAGCGTAAAACCAGCCGTTGTTGAGATTGAATCTAGGATTATATTCGCTCCAGTCGCCAAGGCTTTCTTCCAATCGGGCGTCGTAAGTCTCCCCGTCGAATACCGAAGTAAAAATCACGGGTGATTTTTTTGCTTTCCACGCTCTTTCGTATTCGCCTGTTTTTACGAATACTTCTTCGCCGTCGGTAAATTTTACGTAAAAGACGGCGCAAATCTGACTGAACCCGTTCCAACCGTTCGCGGCAATAATTCCCGCGCCGTTTTTTTCCTGAACGTATTCGGTTATGTCGTATGTATTGTAATAATAAAGTTTATTGTAGTCCGATATTACGGGATTAAGCAGATCGTTGCCAATTTTATGCCCGTTGATATAAAACTCATGATTGCCCAGCGCGCACACGTACGCCCGCGCCCGTTCCACTTTTTTAGCCGGCAAAGTAAAATCACGACGGAATGCAATTGCCGCTCCGTTTGCCGAATAAGGCAATATTCTGAAAGAAGGTTGCCATAGCTCTTCAAACAGACCGGTTTCAAACGTATTAATTTCGCTTTCAGCGTTTCCGACGCTCGTTTTTACCCAAACCTTAACGTAATAAACACTGCAGGCGTTAAGCTTTTTGCCATCGTAAACCACGCAGAAATTGTCGCCGGAAACAACTTCCCCCGAATCCCACATATCGCCTTCGTTATTAAGAAGTTTTTCCAACGAAGACGATACTTTTATGACGTAACTCTTCTGTAAAAGGTTATTTTCCCGTTCGTATTTCCAACCGAACCGCGGACTTGTATTGTCGAGTCCTATCGGATTTATTTCGTGCTCTGTGGTAAATTCTGTAATTTTTGCCATAGTTTTTATAATCCCAAAGAAGCTATCGTAACCTGTGCGTAAAGTCTTGCCAGATAATCGTTAGGGTGATTTATGTTGTTACCGGTCATATCCCGGAACCTTTTCCTTTTAAGCAACTCAGCGTTCAACGATGTTACGTTCGACAATCCGACGTTTTCGTATGCGTCCGATATTTTTTTAAGTTCTGCCTCAAACTTGTCGTGCTCCTTGAAAAAAGGAGTTCCCGAAGCCGCGGCCGCCGCCGTTTTATTTGGTAACGACGTAGATATCAGCATTATTTCGACGGCGGGCAGTTCGTTTCTTATATTCTCTACCAGAACGGACATTTTATCGTAAAAGTACGACGCAGTACGTGTTTTATCGTTCATTCCGAAAGCGATAAAAACCAGATCCGGTTCGAATTTAAGCACTCTGTTTTCATAATTGGAAACAGCCCAGTTGGAGTCCTGACCGCCTACCGCCATGTTTATATATTCGATAACGCTTTTTTCTTCGCTGTCCGACGAAAGCGTTATGTCGGGGTTGACGTTGTTTTTATCATTGTTTACGTTATAATTTATCTTGTCATATCCGTATTTGTTTTTCAGATACGAGGTTATCATTTCAGTATATAGTTCCGCATTAGGCTTTACGCCCGTTTTCTTGCTCGAATTCGCCCCGGTGGTTATACTGTCCCCGTAAAACAAAATTTTGATATCTTCTTTGGCTTCAAGCTTCGCCTTTGCGTTTCGAAATTTATTGCTTTGCCCCTCCGGCACAGCCCCCGTCCATTTATCGGAATGAGTATAAGTTACGGCTATCTGGCGGGACGTAAACGTTTCGCCTTCGCCGTATAACAAATATTCTCTGCCTTCCTCAAGACTCTTCATTGTGCTCTGAGAAGGATAATACTCGTCTTCCGTAAAATAAGGTATGGAAGAATTTTTTGTTCTTTTTATCTTGTTTCCGACGATTTCGTAATCCTTTCCCTCTTCGTATAAAGTGTCAAGACCATATGAAGTTACCGCTATTATATCGTCGACGTCGTAAAGCAATTGCGCTTCGTCGTCTTCGCCGAGAAACAGGACCGTTTCGTTATATTCGATAAAACCTTTCCAATACGGTTTAATATACGTGTCCAGATTATACGCACTGAAAGGAAGCAATTGCGTATATTCGTCTTCATCTGTATTTCCGGACGGATCTTCCGTTCCCGGTTTTTCTCCGCAAGACGCCAGACAAAAGGCAAGAATCAAAACAAACGCCAGCATCCAAAATATGACTTTTTTAAACAAAACCTATATTCTCCCTTTTTTTTTTAATAATACAATAAATTAACCTATCTATCAAGATATAAACCCGTGATGTTTATCATAATTTTTATACTTTTCCGAGTCTAAAATAAAAAGTTCATGGTAAAAATACACGTGAACTTTTTTGTTTTATACGTTAAGATATAAACATTATATAAATAAACCGCGACAATAAGACTGATTTTCAATATCTTAGTCAAATGCACAATTATACAAATGTGCATAAAAAATTCAGCATTGACGTAAAAAAACCGCTATTCTTTAAGAATGACGGCTTAATTACATTTTATACTGATTTTTTCTTCAAACGTTTATCCGCTTTAAGCGAAAGCTTTGTACCTATACTCTGGAATATCTGTACCAGAACAATTAGCAGAATTACCGCCGCAATCATAATCAGGTATTTATATCGGTAATAACCGTAGTTTATAGCGATTTTGCCGAGCCCGCCCCCGCCGATTATACCGCTCATCGCCGAATAACCGAGAATCGTGGTAATTGCAATCGTGGCGTTGGATATAAGAGACGGTACGCTTTCAGGTATCATTACTTTTATGATAATCTGCAAAGGCGACGCGCCCATACTTTGCGCCATCTCAATTGTGTTCGGATTCACTTCTCTAAGGCTGCTTTCCACAAGTCTTGCAACAAACGGAAAAGCGGCTACAACAAGAGGCACGATGGATGCTGTAGTTCCTACGACCGTTCCAACTATAAACCTTGTAAAAGGAAAAACCAGAATCATTAAAATCAAGAATGGCACCGAACGAAGCAAATTTATTATTACATTCAGGGTTTTTAACATCCACTTCGGAAGAGGTAAAACGCCTCCTTTTTCTCCTACAACCAACAAAACGCCTAAAGGCAAACCTATAAGAACGGCAAATACCGTTGCCAGAACCGTAACGTAAACCGTTTCCCAGATCGCCGTCAAAAATTCTGCCTGAATGATCCGCCACGCTTCGCTAAGCGCTTCTTCCGAAAAAAGATCCTTAAACATTTGCCTTTACCTCCTCTGCTAATACGTCTGTCGTATCATTAAGATACCGGATTGCCGCGGCTACCGTTTCCTCGTCGCCGTTAATGCCCAGCAACATCGAACCGTATGCTTTGCCGCCTATGCTTTTCGTTGACGCGTAAGCAATATTGGCTTCAATGCCTTTTTCTACCGCCATTCTTGCGATAAGCGGAGATCCGGCAGCCCCTGCGCCGTTGAATATAACACGGATAAAACGTTCTCCTGATCCTCCAAGAACCGCCGCATCCGAATCTGCTTCGGGAAAAACAAGCCTCCTGGCAGCTTCGGATAGTTAATTTATAAAGTTCGTCAATTCCCACGACACGTTTTGTTCGAAGCAACAAAAAAGAGAAGTTTTTTACGACTTCCCCTTGTTGTTTGCTATTTAATTGTCGCTAAACTTGCTCAAATCAACACCTTGCGCTTTTAACAAATCGCCCAACGTGGTTTTTGATTCTCCCGTAGAGTAATAAGTTCCACCACGTCTTTCTTTTTTTTCGTTCCTTTCTTTCGGTGTAAAGCTTGCTATTGATGTGGTCAACCTTGTTCAAATCTTCCGTTGTAAGATTAAGTGATTTTAGAGCTTCTTCTAATGACAAAATTAGTATTGACTTATTTTCGATTTCTTCTGCTTGCTTTACACTCGCAAAGCGAATTTCCTCTTCCTCACCATCTTGATATTCAATAAAAATATCACAAACGCTTGCTTTACCCGTATAGGTTGCCCCCAACGAATACAAGCGCTCTATTATGGCAAGAAACTCATTGAACCTTTTATTTTGAAAGTGAGAACTAATACAAACACTTTTACCAAAGAATAGTTCATCTTGTTTTTCTTCGGATAATTGAAGTCTATGAATAAAGTTTTTCATAAACTCATTCTGAGCTTTCAGGTTGCAACCATTTATCATCTCAATAAGCGAAAGATTATGTTCCTTCGCCCGTTCTGCTCGATAATCGTTATTTCGTTTCTTTAGCATTTTAAGAGTTTCAGAAAGAGTACTATTATTATCCCCCCCCCTTTTACATTAAAAAATCAATCTGAAATGGCGGGCATAAATTAAATTGCTGATTATCCTCCAAAAAATTATAACTCATACTAAAGAAAAAGAACTGCCACTTTGGCGCTCTTTCTCTAGGGATTTTTTATCCGTAACAAAAGTATAGCCCACCATACTTCGCAAAAAGCGAAATGTAGTGGGCTTTTTTTACAAAAGTTCTTTGTTTTGAATTATAAAAATTATTTTTTAAGCACTGCTTTTACCCCGTCCGTTTCAATCTCAATTTTCTTTCCATCGCAAGCTACGGTCTGCGATTCACCATCGAAGGTTAAAACGATTTTCCCTTTTTCTGCTTTTGTCCAAGTTCCTATAGAAGTTTCTTCACCGTCAGCCTTCATCGTCATTACAGCACTTCCGTCGGCATTAAGCGTAAGCACGGCAAAATCTTCAGTTAGAGTAATCATACCCATAAATTTTTCACCCGCCTCCAACTCAATCGTCATGCCACCTTCTTGATAAGATAATGTTTTGAACTTGTAAGTTCCTTCTACCTTACCACCGCAAGCTGTTAATAACAAACTAAACGTGGCAATTACACAAATAAACAACAGCAAAAACAACCTTTTTGTTCTATTCATATAACACCTCCTAAAAAATTTTGCAATTATATCATATCGAGTCTTTTAAGACTTGTCAAGTATTATTAGACTTGAAAAAGATATAATATAAATATGACTTTTCAAGAACGATTAAAAGAATTACGAAAAGGGAATAATTTAAGTCAAATGGATTTATCCGTTGCAACTGGCATTAGCCAGTCTGCAATAGCGAAGTGGGAATTAGGTAAAACCGAATCGACGGCAACGGCGATTATTACTCTTGCGCGTTTTTTTGATGAAACAGCGGATTATTTATTAGGATTATCGGAATAGAAAAAACACACCCTGCAGTTCTTCTATTAGGGGCTTTCAATAAAGTAAAAGTGTAGCACACTATACTTTGCAAACAAAGTTGTGTGTTTTGCAAAGCAAAAATGAAAAGGCTAACGAAAAATTTCCGTTAGCCTTTTATGTTGTTTAAAAATCCCTATGGGAAACGCACATTTTGACAGTTCTTTCTTTTTGTCAGTCACTTGTAATTGCAACTTCTTTCTCCAACTCTTTACTAAACTCTCTGAAGAATAAGTTTTCACCACAGTCAACACTAATTATTTTTACTGATTTGATTTTTGCTTTTTCTTTTGCAACACGTTCGGCTTCCGCATCGAATAAATCCAACCCGCAATGTTTGACCAATTGTGTCCATCTTGTTATGTTGAGAGCCATTTTTATGTGACTTGCTTTGCAACAAATCTCTTGATTCCTTCTTCTATCAAAATCGGCTTCATTTCTCGGAAGAAGTCTTTTATATTCGCTTATAAAATCTGAAACGTAATCTCTTTGGTAAACTCTCTCGTCAAAGAACGCCTTGTATAAACCCGGAATATATTCCTCCAACCATTTGAGACAACTTTTCTTCCACTTGTATTTAAACATTCCGTAATAAGGAAGTTCTTTGGATGCTTCCATTTCCTTTTCAGAAGGCATACGATTGTACTTCTGATAACACGTTACTATACAATCAATAGTATTTACTTCGTTCCATTTTGCAAGTAGATATTCATCTAACATATCTTTTATACGTTGTTGCTCTTCGCCATCAAGCATATCAACTACTAATAACAACGTTTGCTTTCTTGTTGTTTTAGGTGGCTCATATTCTTGACCGTGCTTCATTAACCATTGACTTGCAGTAATACCGAAGATATACTTAAAGCTTGGATGGGCAGAAAGTTCTGCATTTTATTTTGCAAATCCGTTACAGTTGGCAAACGATGATTTTCCAAATAAAAGTTGTCGATACAATCTTTTGCTATCTTCTCTGACCACTGTAATATCGGCACTCCTGTCGCAAGTTCTTGAAGTATAGCGATTTCTTCTTCACGGTTTCCTTGCTTCTCTAATAACGAAATTGCCTTATAAATTGCGGTTTTTCTTGTAATAGGGAGCTTTTCTTGAGTGTTCATAGACAAATTTACCTCCGATGCTTGTATTGCATTTCGCTATACAAACATCATCGGCACCGCGTAAGTGGAAAACTTTACGCCGACGGACAAATCGAAGTTAT
>JAEDMA010000057.1 GCA_016295005.1 Christensenellaceae bacterium | reverse complement strand
AAGATATACCACGAATTCCGTAAGACTGACGATTATAACCGAAAGGGAAATAAAAGACGGCGTTTATAACGATAAACTCAACCACAATATAAAAGTGTCGGGCGTAGGGAAAACGAAAGATATAGTAGGGACTAATCTCGACAGCGAGATAACCGTTAAAGTCGGAACAAAATACGGCGACGTTCTGGCGCTTTTTCCCGAAACGGTAGAATTATACGACGAATCGGGAAAGATAAACTACTTAAATAAAAGCGATTTTTTGTGCTACGACTACAAAGCGGATAAAGAAGGCGTTTACGTATTCGAGCCGTCTTCTCTTCCCGAAAACCTTCTTGACGTACACGATATAGTAAAAGTAAACGTAAAAGTGAAAAAGGAAAGCGGAAGCGGTTGCGGTTCTGCCGTTACGGGAAAGTACGGGGCGTACGCGGCTTTAACAACGATTTTAATTACTCTCGGCGGAGCGATGAAATGTTTACGGGAAAAAAGAAGATAATACTCGATACCGATATAGGCGGAGATTGCGACGACGCCATCGCTCTTGCGCTTATTAACAACCTGATAAACGCAGAAAAATGCAGCCTTTTACTCGTAACTCTCGCTATAAATTTTGACGGCGGCTGTTCGACGGTACGGGCGATAAACGAATATTATAATAACGGCGGCGTACCGGTAGGGGCGGGCGGAAACGTAAGAGGGTGCAAAAAACGCGCCTATTCCGAACACATAAAAAAACGTTACGGGTTTTCCGACATTCCCGACGGCGAAAGCGTTAAACTTTTAAGGAAAACTCTTTCCGGATTAAAAGAAAAAGTTACCGTTATAACGATAGGTCCGCTCACTAATCTTGCGGCGCTGTTAAACAGCGGAGCGGACGAATTCTCTTCGCTTGACGGAGAAAGTCTCGTAAAAGAAAGGGTAAAAGAATTTTTCGTGATGGGCGGAAGCGAACTCGATATGGCGGAATACAATATCGAAGAGGACATATCCGCCGCCCAGCGTTTTTTCGGGTATAAAGAAGCACCCGTGCATATTTTCCCTTGGGAATTAGGGGAAGGCGTGCTTACGGGCGAAACGCTTGTTTACGGCGACAATCCCGCCGGCGAGTGCGTTAATTTCTGGTGCGGCGGAAGAAGTAAAAACAGGGACGGGTGGGATCCCGTCACTTGCGCGGGCGCGATACTCGGCGACGAACCTTTCGAAAAGGAAAGGGTGTCGGTAACTGTGACAGACAGCGGTAAAACGATATTCGATAAAGACGAAAACGGCAATTGTTTTCTTTATAAAAGCAAGGGAGATAAAAGGCTGTTAAAAGAGTATCTCGAAAGGTACTTAAAATAGGTGTTTTAATGGAAGAAACTTATAAAATCACAAATGTAAAAAAGAAAAAAAAGTGGACGATGCGCGATACCGAATTGCAGATAATGGTATCGTTCGGGGTGATATTCCTTATAGTGTTCAATTATCTCGCGATGTTCGGGTTGCTACTCGCTTTTATCGACGCGGATAACACGCTTAATATCTGGAAAGCCATTGCAAAGTTCGAATTTGTCGGGTTTAACAATTTCAAAGCGTTCTTTAACGACGTAAACTTCTGGAACATACTGTTAAACACAATCGGCTTAAACGTTATATCCCTTCTTATTAACTTTCCTCTTCCTATAATTTTCGCTCTTTTAATAAACGAACTTCGTGTAAAGTGGTTTAAAAGCACCGTTCAGTTCATAACATACCTTCCGCACTTTTTATCGTGGGCGGCGTACGGCGGATTAGTGCTTGCGCTTATAAACGCTGATAACGGCGTTATAAACGGTGTTTTAGTAAATACGGGCGTAATCGAAAAACCGATAAACTTCGTCGGCGAACCGCAGTATTTCTGGGCGATAATAATTATTTCCAACACTATAAAGGGGATAGGCTGGGGCAGTATTATTTATCTTGCCGCCATCTCGGGAATCCCCGCAGAACTTTACGAGGCGGCGAAAATCGACGGCGCGAACAGAGGACAGTTAATGCTGTATATCACCTTGCCGAGTATCGCGCAGACTATAACCTTGTTTTTATTGCTCAACGTAAGTTCTCTTTTGAATAACGGAACGGAACAGATACTTATGTTCCAGAACTCGCTGAATTTATCGAAGAGCGAAGTTATCGATACTTACGTACTAAATTACGGCTTGGGCTGGCACAGATATTCTTACGCAACGGCGATAGGTTTGTTTAAGTCGATAGTATCGATAACGCTTATGCTTACGAGCAACACGATTTCCAAAAAATTCACGGGAAGAGGGATAATATGACGAACGAAACAAAGTTAAAATCCGAAAACCCGATATTAAAAAAACTTAAAACGCTTACGGTGTGCGATTATCTTATAATAATATTCTTTTTGCTGTTTGTGTTTTTAACCTTTTTCCCGATTTGGTACGTTGTTGTCGGCAGTTTCAATCTCGGTAAAGATTACGCCGCGGGCGGCGTATACTTTTTCCCGAGAGTATGGTCGCTGACGAACTATAAATACGTTTTGTCTTACCACGCCATATGGAAAGGTTTTTTAGTAACCATAGGCAGAGTCGTTCTCGCGACGGGCGGACACATAATAGTAACCTTTATGGTCGCCCACGCAATGAGCAGACCCTACCTTCGGTTTAAGAAATTTTATACGCCGTTTATGTTGTTCACGATGTTTTTCGGCGGCGGATTTATTCCGTATTATCTCGTTCTTAATTTAACGGGGCTTATGAACACCTTCTGGGTGTACGTTATACCGTGTTTGTTCAGCGTGTACGACATGCTTGTGTTTACGTCCTTTTTAAAATCTATCCCCGAAGAAATGCGCGAAGCGGCGATTATCGACGGCGCGGGGGAATTCCGCATAGCGTTTTCGCTTATACTGCCCCTTTGTAAACCTGTTATAGCGACGGTCGCTATGTGGCAGGTGGTAGCGCACTGGAACAATTACTTCGATTCTATGTACTACGTTACGAATCCCGATTTATATTCGATACAGTACGTGGTAAAAAATCTTCTGAGCGCGACGACGGTGGAAGGAAACACCACGCTGTCGCCCGAAGATATGGAAAATCTTACGGGGCAGACTATATCGTTCGCGGCAATCGTTATAAGCGTTCTGCCCATTACGGTAATTTACCCGATACTCGGAAAACAATTTGCGAAAGGGTTTATGCTCGGTTCGCTTAAAGGATGATAGTAAAAGGAGAAAATGTTATGAGAAAAAGAAGAATTTTAAGTTTGCTTATGACGGCGGCGATATTCGTCGGTTCCGTCGGTTTGTTCGTCGGGTGCGGCGGCAACGATTCGGAAGGATTTATCTATCCCGATTACGCTACTACGCCCGAAGAAGGCGACAGTTGGAATTACGTCGGCAAAGACGATTCCGCCGCGATAACCTGGTACGTTTACGACGACCCCAGCGCGGTTATCGACTGGAATAATCTCGGCGTAACTAAAATCGTCAAAGAAAAAACGGGCGTAAATATAAGATTTATAGCCGGCGGCGACGACCCCGAACAGTTTTTATCGGCGCTTATCAGTAACGATAACACTCCCGACGTCGTTTCGGTAAAAAGAATTTCCAGCGTCGCCAAACTTATGATAGCGGAAAATATGGTATACCCCATAAACGAACTCGCAAAACGTTGGGCGCCGTCGCTGAACAGAAGGCTTCGGAATAATCAGAAAGATATTTACGATTTTTATACTTCCGCAGGGGATAATCTTTTCTGGTTGCCGTACGGTTCGTGGTCGGAATCGGAAGCCGATAAAATTTCCGCGCCTACGGACTACTATATGGTAGTAAGAAAGGATATGTACGAATGGTACGTTAAAAACCATCCCGAAATACAGGAAAAGGACATCGCTACGAAGTCGGGCTTTAAAACAATGCTTAAAGAACTGTACGAAACTTTCAATTACACCAAAGGCTCGGCTCAGACGATAGACGGAATCACGCAGGTGAAAAATCTCCGCGGACTGACCGTTGCCGGCGCCGACGGAATACAGACTATGGCGGAATACTTTGCCGCTCCGTACGAAACGGAAGACGGAAAGTACGTAGACAGAAGAACGACGGACAGATATTACGAGGCGATAGAGTATCTCAACGACCTTTATAACGACGGGCTGATACCCGAACAGAGTTTCACCGATACCAAAACGGAAACCGCAACGATAATGTCCAACAGGCAATCGATTGCGTTTATCGGCGGCGTAACCAACGGTTCGTTTAAAAATTACCGTATCTTTTCAGGTTATAACGTAAACATAGATTATACGCCTTTAATCATTACAAACGGCGCGGGCGAAGAACCTATTCTTCGTTCCAAAGAAACTTACGGCAATTGGTTCAATATGATAACCACTTCCTGTTCCCGTCCCGATTTAGTAATCAAATTGTTTGACTTTTTATGGTCGGACGAAGGGCAAAGGCTTATATCTTTCGGCGAAGAAGGTAAGGTCTGGAATTACGATACGGAAGGGGATAATCCTTTGCGCTTGAAATATAACGACGAGTGGGTTTCTTACAGAAAAGAATGGGGCGAAGAGTGGACGAAGTACGGTATCCGTTTCTTCTGGCTTATGGAAAGAACTTCCTTTTACGAAGCGACTAACCCCACCAACACCTGGGGTAAAAACGAAACGAGAAAACGCGATTACAACGGCAAACTCGACAGACTTGCATACCCCTATAAAGACTTTATCGAACTCGGTTCGGTTGCGCTCGATAAAGACTCGCTTATGCTTTCAAATCAAGTGGAATCTGTGTGGAATAATAACGTCGCTTCATTGATAACTTGCGGCAAAAACGACGTTAAAAATAGATACGACGGGGTAATTGCGATGATGAACACCGCGGGTTTAGATAAACTCGACGCAAGATACGAAGAGTTGTTCCAAAAACTTAAAACAAAGAAAGGCGTTACACGTTTGTGGCCTACATATCTTGAAAGTTTTACGAGAGTGTTTAAGGATTCGGACGGCAATCTTCTTATGACGGACGGCGTTCACGGCGACGTGTTCGTCAATCCGATAATACCCATCGACTGATAAAGGAGGATATATGAAAAACAAAAAAAATCTTTTAGCAACGCTGTTCCTTTCGGTTGTCGCGATAACGTGTTCGGCAATCGGAATAACGTCGGCTTTTGCCGACGACGTTAACACCGCCGACAACGAGAAAAACTTCGGTATGATTTCCGTCGGCGAAAACACGGGTATGGTAATAGACGTAAACAACGCGGATAAAGCGGCGTTCGACTTTGTTATAAAAGCGGAAAATCCCGATACGACGGTTACTGCGGATAATTCGGGAAGCGTTTTGCTTATTCCCGACGGAAAACCCGCCGTCTGGGCGAAACAAACGATACCCGAAAACTTTACGGGAAGGGTGTACGTTCCGTTTTGTTCCACCGGCGTAAAACAATGGCAATATAAAAGATATAACAAGGTATTTGACGGCGGCGTGTACGGCAATATGAATTTTACCGCGATAAGCCAAAGTGAAAACGTATCTTCGCTTTTAACCGCAAAAACCATTTCGGAAAGGGAAGAAACGGAACTGCTTGCATTAACAACGTTAAAAACCGAAATGTTCGAAACGGGCGGGGAATACGCCGAAACGGTAAAACCGCTGCTTTCGGAAAATTATATAGACGGTTTATACGTTAAAGGTTATTCGCAAAAGACCTGGATAAGATTTCTTGACGTAAACATGTCGTCTACCGAAGGTACTTACGGCGTGGCGTTCAGGTTCAAAAACACGTCTTCGGAACTGTTAAGGCTTCAACTTTTTCTGATGGACGAAACGGCTACCGAATACACTACGAGTAGATGGTACGATTATCCTACCGACGATTTTTATCTTACCTTCGTACATAAAGACGGCAGCGCCGAAAGGATATACAATAAAGAAAACTTTAATCCTAACACTTCGAGCGGAAGTTATCTGCATATTCCCGCAAATGCGGACGGCGTTCTGATTCTCCCCTGGAATATGATTCTTAACTATACGGGGTACTATACTTTTAACGGATTTACTCCCGAAAGCGGCGAAGTCAACGGAAGAATAAACAACGTAAACCATTTTAACTTCCGCCTTACGAATTCGGATAATTATAAGGCGTGGGAAGACGGATTTTTCGTCGGCACGATATATTCCGTCAACGAAGATTATACCTTTACCGAAATAAACAAACCCGCGGAAAATTATTCTCCGTGCGTTACCAAATACGGACAGAGAAACGTTACGAGTAATTCCGTCGGCGGAAAAATCAGAAACGCGGCGACTATAATCGCGCCGGATACGAAAGGCGTTATAACTTCCGCAAGCAGTATAAACATTTATAAACGCGGATACTGTTTCAGGGGCGAAAACGTTTATTTTACCGCGCAGTACGGCTATGCGATAAACAAAATGTTTTTAAACGGCGCCGAAATGGATAAAGACGAAGACGGCAACTATAAATACGTAGTGACCCCCGATGATAAAGGGAAAACGCTTACGTTTACCGCCGAGATGAACGAAAACGGATACAATCTCGGAACGTTCGACGTCACCGATAAAACGGGTATCGTTTTCGAAACGGATAATTCCGACGGGTACGCTTACGATTTTACCCTTCGCGCGGTAAACGGCGAAAACGAATCGAAGGCGAACGGAAAGGGCAGCGCGTTGCTCATACCCGATAACGGAACCGCGTTCTGGTCGGGGCAGACTATCCCTACGGGATTTAAGGGAAAGGTTTACCTTCCTTTTACCGCTACCGCCCAGGCGAAGTGGAAAGGGTTAAGAAACAACGTAGTGTTCGATAATCCGCTTAGCGGCAATACCGAATTTAACGTAATCGTGGAAAAGCAATTAAAAGGCGTTACCTTTGACAACGCAGCCGTTCTTACTTCTTCCGAAGAAAACGAGTTGATAAAAAAGACTACGTTAAAATCCGAACTGTTCGATGAAAGCGGAACGTACTACGAAGGGGTAAAAAAAGCCAACGGCGAATATTATAAAGACGGGCTGAAAATCGTCGGAACCAACCCGAAATCAAATCAGTGGATAAGGCTTCGCAACGTGAATTTAACCGACACGAGCGGAACTTTGGGCGTAGCGTTAAGGGTTATTAACTTGTCGGAAAATAAACTTCCGTTCAAACTTTTCGCCGTTACTTTCAACAATATGGAAATCGGAACGGCGAGAGAAAAAACTTACGAAGATACCGACTACTATATAAACTTCGTTCATAAAGACGGAAGAGTAGAAAAACTTTATTATCAGAATGACGGATATTTTTATTTGCCCGAAAAAGCCGACGGAACGGTAATTCTTCCGTGGAATATGATGCTCGGGTATCAGGGCGATTATAACGAAACGGAAAATCCGAAAACCGATTGCGGCAGAATAGACAGCGTATATCTGTTCCGTATACTTCACGGAAAGGATCTTTCTACCGACTCGTCGTGGGGAGACGGATTTATCGTCGGTTCGATATACGTTGTAAAAGATGACGGAACGTTTGAAAAGATTTACAATCCCGTTTCTTACGCGGCGGGCGCGGTAAAGAGTTCGGTGAACGCTTCGGGGTACGAACAAACGGAAATAGAGATAAATCAGACGTACGGCGGCGGAGTTAAAATCGTCGGCGAAGGCAAAGGGTACTATATCGGCGATAAAATAACCGTATCGGCAAACGAAGGATATATAATATCCGAAGTGACGGTAAACGGAAACAAAATCGACGCTACGAACGGTAAATACGTTTACGAAATAACGGAAGAAAAAACGGTTATAAACGTAACGCTCAAAGAAACCAAAGCAAACGTAATCGTCGAATGTAACGATATGCGCGGAATAGAAGTGTCTGAAACGGGCAAACTTTCCGTCGGAACTACGGTAGAAATAAACGTAACAGGCGGGTACGAAATCGCATCGATAACGCTTAACGGAACGCCGCTAACGGAAAAAGACGGCAAATACTCCTATACCGTAACCGACGAAGATATAGAAAAAGAACTTAAAATTGCCGTAACCGTAAAACTTACGTCGGCGGAAGTGTCTTTTAAGTGCGTGGTTTTGGGCGGCGCGAATATATCCGACGTCGGAAAAGTAGCCGTCGGAACGAGAATCGTCATAAAAAACAATAAAGGTTACGAAATAAAGAGCGTAACGTTAAACGGCGAAAATCTTTCGGAAGAAAACGGCGAGTACGTTTACGTCGTAAAGAGCGAAGACGCCGGCGAAGAACTGAATTTTTCCGTTACGGCAGAAAAGGTTAATACAAACAACGACGGCGGCGAAAAACCCGAAAACGGAAAAGGCGGTTGCGGAGCGGCAGTCGGCGTAGCGGACTTAACTTTAACGCTTGCCGCGCTTTTCGCCGTGGCGTTTATAAAGAAAAAACACGGAGCAAAATAGAGAGGGCCTGACCCGAAGGAGCAGAAAATGGAAGACTATATTAAATTAAACCCGGGCGAAGAATATTCCGAAGAAAACCGTTACTGGCAAGGTTGCCCTTCTGTTGCCGTTACGAAAGGGGGCAGACTTTTTGCCGCCTGGTATTCGGGAGGAATGTTC
>JAEDMA010000056.1 GCA_016295005.1 Christensenellaceae bacterium | reverse complement strand
TATCTATATAATCAGAACGAAGATGTCCGTGACGATGACGTTCGTGATTCTGTTTTTCACTAATGACAACTTAAAGTCGGATAATCGTTCGGGTGACCCAATCCTTTTTATTTTTCATATTTCTTTTGTTGCTCTTTTGTTGCAGTATGTATTTTATAATATAAAATGCTTATATCGTTCGGTAAGAAGAAAATGGCAAAAAAATCATAGGAGTGTTTACGAAGTCGCTGACGAGTGAGAGAAATGCCAACGGAATATGGGAAATAAAAGCGGAATTATAACATTGGATTTTAGCCGGACGAAAGTCGCGTTAGTTGAAAAAATTGGAGAAATGTGCTAAAATATAAAAAAATAATTGTTTTTGCGGAAATCCGTTTTGAAAGAGTGTTAAGAAATGAATATGAACGAATATAACTATACGAGTGCCGCTGTGGAATTGTGTGCGGCTATTATGACGGCGATGATTCTTTTCGGGTATTTATTGGAGAGGAAGAGCGCGAAAAACAGCAGTTTGTTTGCGTGGTGTCTGGTGGTTAATACTGCAATGCTTCTTTCCGACGCGCCGATATGGGTGCTTCTTGCAAATCCGTCGCCCGAAAGAGTTATACCGATTAAAATCCTTTCGTTTTTTTCTGACGCGTTTTTCTGCGCGATTATCTCGCTGTATGCTTACTGTCTGACGGAACATATTTCGGAGATAAAAAAAATATCGTATAACTATGCGCACGTCATAACAGCCTTTTGCGGCGTGGCGTTATTGCTGTATTTTATAAACATATTTAACGGAATGTATATCTATTACGACGAAACAGGTTTAGATAAGACCGGTCCGATGTTTCTTCTCAGTCAGGCAATCAGCGTTATTCTCCCCGCAATGACCATGATTCTCGCGCTTAAACATCACGGTGTTTTAGGCTGGCGCAAAACGTGGACTATGGTGCTTTTCGGGGCGATACCCGTGCTTAGCATACCGCTTCAGTTTTATTGGGCGGTAACGCCTGTTTATTTTGCCGTTACCGTATCGCTCGTTCTTGTTTACATGCTGATTCGCGTAGAACAGGCGGAGCGGTCGGCTAATATCGAAAAGGAACTTATCAAAAAAGAACTTGCTTTGTCGGAGAGCAACAACGCTCTCGTTCTTTCACAGATACAGCCGCATTTTTTGTATAACGCCTTAACGTCCATCTATCGCTTATGCGACGTGAAACCCGAAGCGGCGAAAGAAGCGGTAAGCAATTTTTCAAAGTATTTGCGCGGAAATCTCGACTCCATTAAACAAACGGAAATGATTTCGTTTGCGGAGGAGCTGAAACATTTGCAGGCGTATCTTGCGCTTGAAAAGATAAGGTACGGCGATTATTTGAAAGTCGAATACAATATCGAAGTCGCCGGGTTTTTTATTCCGCCGCTAACCGTTCAGCCGCTTGCGGAAAATGCCGTCAACCACGGCGTCAGCGATTTGCCCGACGGCGGAGTGGTTACGATTTGTACGGCAGAAACCCCCGATTGTTACGAAATTCGCGTTAGCGACAACGGCGTAGGATTTAACCCCGATTCCGTTCAATCGGACGGAAGAACCCACGTGGGCATTTCAAACGTGAGAAGCAGGCTGGAAATCATGTGCGGCGGCACGCTTGATATTACGAGCGATATAGGAAAAGGTACGACGGCAATTATTAAAATACCCAAAGGAGAAACGGAGAATGAACGTTATAGCGGTAGACGATGAGCGCCTTGCGCTCGATACGCTTGTAGACTCCATAGAAAAATCTCTTCCGGAGGCAAAAGCGTACGGCTTTTCAAAGCCTGAAAAAGCATTGGAATTCGTTTTGGAAAACGGCGCGGAAATAGCGTTTCTCGATATAAAAATGCGAGGAATGACCGGATTGGAACTTGCAAAAAGACTGAAAGATATAAAGGGCGATATCAATATCGTTTTCGTAACGGGATATTCCGAATATACGCTTGACGCATTTCGTTTGTATGCGAGCGATTATATTTTGAAGCCGGCAACGCCCGAAGCGGTAAAAACGGCGACGGAACATTTACGTTATCCCGTAAAACCGAAACGAGAGAAAAAAATTCGGTTTCAATGTTTCGGAAATTTCGAAGCATATGCGGACGATAAACCGCTGATATTCGGACGGACGAAAGCAAAAGAACTTCTTGCGTATCTGGTGGACAGAATGGGTGTGTCCGTTACCATGGGCGAATTGATGACGATTATGTGGGAGGACGGTGCGGATACAAATTCCCGTCAAAGTAATTTAAGAAATCTTATCGCGGAGTTAAGACACGTCTTTTTAAGCGTGGGAGCGGAAAACGTAATCGTAAAAAGCCGCAACCGTATAGCCGTCAATCGCGAAGCGGTCGATTGCGATTATTACGATTTTCTTCGTCATATTCCGTATGCGGTGAATTCTTATCGCGGCGAGTATATGTCGCAATATTCGTGGGCGGAAATTACTACCGCGTCTTTGCCGCAGTGTAAATAACAATATTATATAAAAATAAAAAATATAATCGGACAATTTCGGTGAGTTTGAAATTGCCCGATTTTTTTTGCTTGGAAAAGTTAAAATGCGGTTTTATTGTTGCACTTTCGTTGCACACGGTAAGGTACAATAAAGAAAAATCGAGGGAGACCTTAAAATATGAACGTTAAAGACAGAATGATTATCGAAGATTACCGTAAGGCGCGCGATAGTTTTATAAAACTCGACGGCGTGGTTTACGACAAACTGTGCGCGCTTGTTAAAGAATCCGGCATACAAACGTTGAGTATAGAGCATCGCGTGAAAAGCGAAGCAAGCCTTGCGGGGAAACTTGTGCGAAACGGTGATTGGTATCAGAAATTTACCGACCTTACGGACATTTTAGGGGCGCGGGTAATATGTTTTTTTAACGACGAAGTAGATAAATTGGGTAAAAAGATAGAGGAAACTTTTAGCGTCGATTGGAAAAATTCTTCGGATAAGCGGGCTTTGATAAAAGCAGATTCGTTCGGGTATCTTTCTCTTCATTATACGTGTTATTTTTCAGAAAAGTCGGGTTATCCCGCCGAGATATGCAATAAAAAGTTTGAGATACAGATAAGAACGATACTGCAACACACCTGGGCTGCGATAGAACACGATATAGGGTATAAAAGCGAATTCGGTTTGCCGAGGGAGTATGCGAGAGGTTTTTCGCGTGTGGCGGGGCTTTTGGAAGTTGCCGACGATGAATTTATCAGACTTCGCGACGGAATGAAAGCATATACCGACGATATAAGGGCGCGGATTAAGGAAAACCGCGCCGATGAAGTGGCGATAAACTCGGTATCGATAAACGAATTTGTGCTCAATAACCGACTGATGTGCGAACTGAACCGAAAGATTGCGGCGATAAACGGCGCGGAGATGAAAACGGTTGATTCGGGAAGTTATATCGAACAGTTGGGGTGGTTCGGTATAACGAAAATAGGCGAATTGCAGGATATGACGGAGCGAAACGAAAAAATTGCTTTTTCCCTTGCCGAAAGCACTTTGCGCGCAACGGATATAGATATACTTTCGTCAAACGTGGGATTGTGGTATTTGTGTCGGGCAGAACTTATTGCAAGAAAATCTACAATCAAGGAAATTACGGAATTCTTTGCCGTATCGTTAAACGATAAAGAAACGGCGGCGCGGCGGGCAAAAACGTTTTACGATAAGCACGTAGGCAAAGAAAACAAATGATAGATAAAAAACGTTATGAAAACGCACTTGCCTTCGCCGCGAAAAAGCACGAAGGGCAATTCCGTATAGGCGGTCTTCCGTATATTACGCACCCCGTAGCCGTTGCCGGAATCGTAAAAGAAAAGGGCGGCGATACCGACGCCGTGATAACCGCGTTATTCCACGACTTGCTTGAAGATACCGACGCTACCGAAGAAGAGATTCTGTCCTTTGGAAATAAAAAAATACTTCATTCGGTAAAACTTCTTACCAAGCAAAGGAATTACGTAATGAAAAATTACGTTGAGGGGATAAGAAAAGACGCTACGGCGTTCTTGGTAAAAGGGGCGGACAGATTGCACAATCTGCGTTCGGCAGTGTGCGCCGATACCGAATTCAAAAGAAGATATATTTACGAAACGATAGATTGGTATCTCGATTTTTTGCCCGAAATACCGTCGGCGGTAAAAGAATTAGCGCAAACGCTTGACGTTCCGCTCAAAGACTTGCCGTTTATATACGAACCGATAGAAAATTGGAAAATCTAAATTATATAGGAGAATTGCTATGAAAATCAAAAAAGAACTTGAAAACAACGTGCTCGTTTTAGCCTTGGAAGGCAGACTCGACACCGTAACCGCTCCCGAACTCGAACGCGAGGTAAGCGATTTAAGAGGCGTAACCGACCTTGTATTCGATATGAAAAATCTCGAATACATATCTTCCGCGGGGCTCAGAGTAATCCTGAAAGCGCAGAAAACCATGAATACACAAGGCTCTATGAAACTGAAAAACGTAGGCGAAAGCATAATGGAAGTTTTCGAAATTACCGGTTTTTCGGATATACTCACGATAGAATAACCGATAAGTAACGGTATATAGTAAGAGATTTAAAGGTATTGAAATGAGAATTCTTGCGGTGAGCAACGATTTGTCGTTTTTGTCGGAATTAACCGATGTTTTGAAAAAAATCGTCCCGGAAGCCGACGTTATAAAGGAAACGGACCCGCTTATGGCGTGTAAATACTCTTTTAAGAATGAAGTGGATTTTACGTTCGCGGACTGGGAGATGAAACGTATGAGTTTTTCCGACCTGACGCAGTTCATAAAGAAAGAACGCCCGAGGGCGAAGACGTACTTGATAGACAAAAACGCAGTAGCCTTGGATGCGCTGATTTGCGACGAGTTCGACGGCGTAATCGGATATCCTTTTTCGCTTGAAGAATTAACGAAAATACTGAAAGGTGAAGAAACCGCCGACGCTCGGCAGGAGAAATAACGGTAAAACGGAGCAGACGTAATTATGAGGTACGATTTTATAACGATTATCAAACTGGTTGCGGCAACCTTTCTGCCCGTTGTATTGTCGGTGGCGCTTTACCTTGCCGAAAAGAAAACGCGCTTCGGCAAAGTGCAATATTGGAAAAGGCAGACGATAATCGGCGTATTGTTCGGCGGTGTAGCCGTTCTCGGAACGGAATTCGGAATCCCCGTAGGGGGTGCTATTTTAAACGTCAGAAACGCCGCGCCGCTTACCGCGGGGCTTTTGTTCGGTGCGCCTTCCGGAATTATCGCGGGCGTAATCGGCGGCGTTTACCGTTTTATAGCAACCTATTGGGGTGCGGGCGCGTTTAGCCGGCTTGCGTGCACGTTAGGTTGTATTTTAGCGGGTTTATTCGGCGCGGGCTGCAGAAAATTTATGTTCGACGGCAAAAAGCCGTCGTGGGCGTATGGTCTGGCGATAGGCGGAACAACGGAAGTCTTCCATATGCTGCTCGTTTTTCTTACCAATATGGACGACGTTTATGGGGCGTATAAGGTGGTGGCGTTGTGCGCCCTTCCGATGATAATTTGCAACGCCGTTTCCGTAATGTTATCGCTTTTGCTTGTCGCGCTTATCGGTAAGGAGAGAATAAAAAAGCATTTCAAAAGCAAGCAAATCTCGCAGGTATTTCAGTTTTTCCTGATGATTTGCGTCGTCATCGCCTTTTCGGCAACTATGGTTTTTACGTCGTTTTTGCAGACGAAAATCGCTTATGCGAATGCGGACAAATTGCTTGAATTAAATCTTGAAGACGTAAAAAACGACTTAGAAAAATCTTTGGAAAGCGGCGGAAGCGTCGACGATGAAATTAAAAGAGCGGTTCAAAACAGGCATATCGGTCAAAACGGCGGAATTATCGTTTGTAACGAGCAAGGCATAATTGTTTACGACAAAGGCGGACATATCGGCGAATCGATACATACGCTGAAAAACGCCGAGGACGTAAAAGCGCATCCGGACGCTCGCTTTACCGCAATCATAGGAGAGACTGAATCGTATTGTATGTTTTCGGTAATGGAAGGTTATTATTTAATCGCCACCATTCCCGTTTCGGAGGCGATGTTTTCGCGCGGTATTGCCGTATCGATCCTGGCTTTTATGGAAGTAATCGTCTTTGCCGCGCTGTTTGCGCACGTCTATTTTTTGCTTAAAAAACTTATCGTCGATAACATTCATAAAATTAACGGTTCGTTGACGCAAATAACGGACGGTAATCTGAACGTTCAGGTAAACGTGCGCGAAAACGAAGAATTCGCCTCGCTTTCCGACGATATAAACGCAACCGTCGATACCTTAAAGCGCTATATTGCCGAAGCGGAGAGCCGAATCGATCGAGAACTTGAATTTGCAAGGCAGATTCAGCATTCCGCGCTTCCCTCGGTATTTCCGCCTTATCCCGACAGAAAGGATTTCGATATTTTCGCTTCGATGGACGCGGCAAAAGAGGTCGGCGGCGATTTTTACGATTTCTGGCTTGTCGATTCCTCGCGCCTCGCGTTTCTCGTCGCGGACGTTTCGGGCAAAGGGATTCCCGGCGCGCTGTTTATGATGAGAGCGAAAACGTTAATCAAAAACCTTGCCGAAAGCGGATTAAGCGTAGCCGAAGTGTTTACCGAAGCAAACAAAGAACTGTGCGAAAATAACGAGGCGGAAATGTTCGTAACGGCGTGGATGGGTATGCTCGATACCCAAACGGGAATTTTGGAATACGTCAACGCGGGGCATAATCCGCCGCTCGTACGGCATAAAAACGGCGAATTCGAGTACTTACGCACCCGCCCGAATTTTATTCTTGCCGGTATGGATAGGACGAAATATAAAAAGTACGAACTTACACTTGAAAAAGGGGACGAAATTTTCGTTTACACCGACGGCGTGACGGAAGCCGCCGATACCGACAATAAACTGTACGGAGAAAACAGGCTGAAAACCGTTCTTTCCTCGTCGTGCGGCGCCGCCGAAGATTTATGCAGAACCGTTCGCGCGGATATAGATCAATTCGTGAAAGGAGCGGAGCAATCCGACGATATTACGATGCTGTGCGTGAAACTGAATCCGGTTGAGGAAGAGGAAAAAATATCCGTTATACCCGATCAATCGTCAATAGAAACCGTTGCCGATTTTCTATCTGCAACGCTTGAAAAATGGGAGACGCCCGTTAAACTTGCAAATAAGGCGAAAATCGCCGTCGACGAAATTTATTCCAACGTGGTTTATTACAGCGGCGCGACAACCGCCGAAATAATATTGACGGAAAAAGGCGAACGGCTTGAAATCCGGTTTGAGGACGACGGAAAACCTTACGACCCGACAACGGCAAAAGAACCGGACATCACGCTTTCCGCAGAGGAACGCGAAATAGGCGGGCTCGGCATTTTTATGGTAAAAAAAATGGCGGCGGAAATCGATTATAAATATCGGAACGGGAAAAACGTTCTCGTCATCGGTTTTGCGTCGAAATAATACAACCGAAACAGGTTAAATTTTTTTCGGAAACAAGGAGAATGTATCATGAAATTCAAAAGATTGATATCAGGCGTTATCGTCGCGGCGGTTTGCACGCTTTGCGTTTTTAATCTCGTCTCCTGCGGTGAAAAAAATTCAGGCAAAGATACTCCCGTTTAAGGCAATTAAACGGATTGGCGAACTTCTTTATATAAAATGAATTACAACAGGAGGACATTATGTCGGAATTTATTAACGCGGTCCGCGAAATGGCGGACGGAGGACTGAACGGCGTTTCGGACGCTGTTATACTTGCTATGAGTGTGGTTTGCGGTCTTTTGATCGTTGCCTCGATAATTGCATTGGGCGTATCTATTTATCTCGCTATCAGTTACGTGCGCTACAACAAAAAACAGAACAGTTGCGGCAGGACGGGCGAGGAAATCGCAAGAACGATACTTGACAAAAACGGATTGCAGAAGATTAAGGTATCTAAAACCGGTTCCATTCTCTTTGGAAACAGTTACAGTCACTATTTCAAAAAGGTAAGACTAAGACGCCTTACATGGAAAAAGCAGAGTGTGACATCTCTTGCCATGGCGGCGCAGAAATCCGCGCTTGCCGTTCTTGATAAAGAAAACGATGCGGATATGAGAACGCGCGTCCGTCTGACGCCGCTCATCTACTTCGGACCGATCGCTTTTGTTCCGATGGTGATCATCGGGGCATTGCTGGATCTGTTTGTCTTTAAGAGTTCAAACGGCATATGCACCATTCTTTTGACATCCATCGGGCTTGCCTTCTATCTTTTGTCCTTTATCATGTCGATCCTTGTGCTGAAAACCGAGAAAAAAGCGCAAAAAAGGGCGTATGAGATCATGAAAGCGGAAGGGCTTGCGACAGCAGAAGAGCTTGAAATGTGCAAAAAGCTGTTCCGGCTCTACAACATCGAATACATAAACGACATGGTGATCGCTCTGCTGGAGCTGATCTATCGTGTGCTTCAGATCATTGCGTATGTTCAGAATTCATCCTCATCGTCGAGCAAATCGTGACATAACGATAAAAATCTGATTTTCATCGGAATGTTCGTATTACAATTCTTGTCTTGTATAAAAATAATATCATTTTAGGAGAAAAATCATGTTAGAAATCTTATTTCCCGGTATCAAAGAAGGACAGTACACG
>JAEDMA010000180.1 GCA_016295005.1 Christensenellaceae bacterium | reverse complement strand
CAAATTCAGATACCGCCAACCCGAGCAGAAATGCAGAATAATCGTTAAAGAAAATGGATACGAAGTAGAGTTCGAAGAAAAGCAACGCGCCATAACCGAAGGGCAGTTCGCGGTGTTTTACCAAGAAGAAAAATGTATCGGCGGCGGCGTGATAGAAAAAGCGATTTTTTAACTCCCGCCAACGGCAATACCGACGGAAACGCCGCAAAATTGCCGACGGAACCGCCGACGGTTTCGTTCCCCGAATTGTCGACGGGTTAGGTAATATCACTTAAGGGAAAGAAAACGGCGCAATTATAGAAGGTTCGACATATTTCGACACGCTGTTGAAAGAAAAATCCATTGCCAACTCTGCCCGAGTATGCTATAATTTCAACACAATAATATGCCGTTTGGCTGTTTAAGGCAATTACAATGGGAGATACAAGTCCGATACCTGGTTTAGTGGGGGCTTAACTATAAAGATATGAGAAAGAGAAAAGTTTTTGGAAATATTTTTTTTTGGCTGACGTTGATATCCCCTATGCTTTCGTTCTACGTGACAAACGTTGTCGGTGAAACGGAAATATTTGGAGTGTACGGAATATTAAGATATTCGTGGGTAATGTGGCTGTTTATTCCTATTGGGGTGTTCTCGATTATAATAGGGATAATTTTGAAAAGAAACAACCAAAAATACAAAAAGAATTTAATTATTGCGTATATCTGTTTGCCACTGATTGTAATTTTCGGGTCGTACAGATTTCTTTTTAATGATGTCGTTTCGTACGATAACACGTCGTATTTGGCTAGTGTTGAAACTAAAATAAATATCGTACTTCCGAAAGATATAAAGGCAGCAACCGAAGAACAAAACAATTATAGGATAAGTTACGTAATAAGTTACGTAAAAGTTTTTGATAGCGAAGACAATATTGCGTTTAAGAACGATATAGAAGTCAATTCGCTGTGGAGAAAGGAGTTAAGTACAAAAATCAAAAATTTATTGCCTTTCGGCATAAAAGAAGAGACAAAACTTTACGATTGTTATGTATTTTATAACGTAACGAAGAACGAATATAATAATTATCCGTCGGACGGCAAACACGAATGTGTATTTCTTGCTTATAATTATAAACTGCAAAAGTTAATGATTTTAGACAATTTTGTAGTGGATTTAAACTAAGATTATCAAGTAATAGAATCCAAAGCCTAATCCATAAACTTCTTTGGCTTTGCATTATATTTTGTAATAAATGAAGGAGAAAGCTTTGAATAAAAAAATTTATCCGAAGTCGATACTTCGTATACTAATGGCTGTAATAATAATTGCCGTCGTTGTATTTCCGCTTACTTTTTATATAATAGCGTTTTCCGTAACGGGAGATTTTGTCGGAGATATAAAGGCGTGGTTTCTTTTGATTATTGCAATACCGTTCGATATTATTGTGATTTTAGAATTTGTGTTGGCGTACGCCACCGAATTTATAACGTTTGAAGAAGATGAATTATACGTTTCCGAAGATACGGCGATACTTTGTTTTCGCAAGTTGCAATACAGGGTAGAAATCGGGTATAAAGATATAAACAAGGTTGATATGATCGTGTCAGATTGCGACTCGAACGGAAAGCGTCTGCGAGGATGTTTTACTCCTATGGATTATATAGAGATAGAAAGTAAAGACGGTAAAAAGAACCGTATCAACGTGTATAATTACAGTCGTAAGCAAAAAATCACATTGATTAATGAGATATGTAAACGTGCAGATATAACGAGAGAATAAGAAAGAGAACAACATATTAGAATCCAAAGCCTAATCCATAAACTTCTTTATCATCAGATAGCAGAAGATTTTTTGATAAATACTTCATGGCAACGGGGCCGCGAGTATCACTCGCGACCCTGTTCCTTTTAAAAACCCTTGCCAACTCTCGCGACCGACCGTTCTTAACCCCAACCCCGAGCGACTTTCATACTTTTTTCCTTTTAAAAACCCCTTGCCGGTTCTGTGCGTCCGCTGATGACCGAGTTTACCG
>JAEDMA010000055.1 GCA_016295005.1 Christensenellaceae bacterium | reverse complement strand
CAGGTTTTACAGGGCGAAAATCGTCAAAGATTCTGTATCGAACAAGCGATTTCGCATATAAAAGTTTATTATATATATAATATATATAAAAATATATATAAAATCTGAAAAACAGCAGTCAATCATTTTACATTTTCGTCGTTTTGTTATAAAATAGTAGGGTATAATATCAGGCGAAAATTAAACGTTTTTTCGTTTAACGTTTTTTGCATATATAGTAAATCGAAAGGTTATTACAAGCGATTTACCGATTTTGTCAGAATGATTGCAAATCCACTTTAGAGGAATTAATAATGACTAAAACAAAAAAACTTCTCATCAAAGTAATGTCCTTTACGCTTGCGTTGAGTTGCTCTCTCGGCGTTTTAACCGACACGCGCGGCGCGGCTGCCGAAAAAGAAGCGTTTTTTGCCGCTTCTTCCGTCGATAAAATCAATACGGGCGTCGACAGCGGTATAGAAAACTATTTTGACGAAAACGTCGTTACAAAACTTCCCGATACCGTGAAAGAAAACGACGTTATTTCCGTTATAGTTAAAATGAACGTGGATTCCGTCGTTGACGTTTATAACGACGGCAACAAAAATATTCCCGTGTCGGAATTCGCTTCGAGCGAAGACGCTGCGACAATTTCCGACGGAATTAACAAAAAGACCGAGGAACTTATCAAAACTCTGGATAAATCGGGCATCGATTACGTCCTCGGCGAAAAATACGATACTTTGATAGGTGGATTCGAAATTTCCGTAACCGCTAAGGATTTTGAAAAAATAGTAAACGTTTTAGACGGTAATACTCTTATCGTCGGCGATGTTTATCAGCAAGCCGAAACGGAAGTCGTTACCAACGACGTAGACGTTTACGATACCGGTATCTTCGACAGTTCCTCTATCGAATATCAGGGTGACGGGGTTGTCGTCGCGGTTCTTGACACAGGACTCGATTACACGCATTCCGCGTTTAACGTCAACAATTTCGAAACTTCCAACGAAGCTTTTACTTTGAAAACTGTTTCCGACGTCATTTCCAAAACTTCCGCGGCAAAAACCTCTTACGGACTTAAAGGCGAAGACGTATACATCAGCAGAAAAGTTCCTTACGCTTACGACTATGCCGATAAAGATTCCGACGTTTTCCCGATTAACAGCGAACACGGTACTCACGTTGCCGGTATTATCGCGGGGCATGACGACGTTATCACCGGCGTTGCGCCCAACGCGCAACTTGCTATAATGAAAGTTTTCTCAGACGTTGTCGACGGCGCTAAAACCTCCTGGCTTATCGCCGCTTTGGAAGACTGCGTAACCCTGGGCGTAGACGTTATCAATATGTCGTTAGGGTCCGGCTGCGGATTTACAAGAGAAACGGATAAAGAAAACATCAACGAAATATACGATAAAGTCCGTTCGGCGGGGATTTCTCTTATCGCCAGCGCGGCTAACAGTTACAACGCGACTTTCAGTTCTACCAAGAACGGTACCAACGGGTTGACTTCCAATCCCGATTCCGGTACGGTCGGTTCGCCTTCTACTTACGAGGCGGCGTTATCGATCGCTTCCGTAGACGGCGTAAAAACCCCTTATTTTACCTATAACGGCGAAATAATGTATTTCAACGAAGCCACAAACGCTGCGGCTAAAAAGAAAAACTTTGTCGACGACATTCTTAAAACGGTCGGCGAAGACGTAGAAAGCCACGACTTCGAATACGTCACTATTCCCGGTGTCGGAACTTCTTCCGACTATATGTACGACGAGAGTTACTATAAAGGGAAAATCGTTCTTGTAAAACGCGGCAGCACGACTTTCGAAGACAAGGTCAGAGTCGCTCTTAACGAAAAAGGCGCTTCGGGTATCATAATTTATAACAACATCTCCGGTACGATTTCCATGGCCGTAGGTAAAGATATCGGCGCGGTATGTTCTCTATCTCAGGACGAAGGCGAAAAACTTGCCGCGGCTGGAAAGGGCATTATCAGAATAAGCAGAAATCAGGTTGCCGGTCCGTTTATGTCCGACTTCTCCTCCTGGGGTCCCACTTCCGATCTCAGGATCAAACCCGAAATAACCGCCCACGGCGGAGAAATTTTATCTGCCGTTCCCGGGCAGAATTACGACAGATTGTCGGGTACGTCCATGGCGGCTCCTAACCAGGCAGGCGCAACTGCTCTTATTCGTCAGTACGTTAAATACAGCGGGGTTTTCGGAACTTACGCGAAAGACGGCAGCAGAGATATAGACGATAACGACGTAACGGCAATCGTTAACCAACTTATGATGTCTACGGCGGATATCGTTTACAATAAAAACGGTCTTCCTTACGCCGTAAGAAAACAAGGCGCCGGACTTGTTAACATGAAAAAATCCACCACTACCGCTTCTTACATTCAGACTTACGATAAGAACGGTAACGAGATGGATAAATCCAAACTCGAACTCGGCGACGATAAAAACAAAACCGGCGTTTACGAAATGTCTTTCGGCATTAAAAATATAAGCGGCGCGGCGGTTTCTTACGATATCGGTTCGGTGGTCATAACCGAAGGCGTAAGCAAAACCTATACGAGCCATAGCGATACGACTGTTACTCAGGACGGTTATCTTCTCAATGCGGACACAAAAGTCGTAAACGTTTCGAACGGCTCGCAGGACGGAAACAAGGTTACGGTTTCCGCTAATTCGTCGGCGAAAGTAACGGTTAAAATAACTTTATCTAACGGAGATAAAGCGTATCTCAACAAATCGTTCAAACACGGTATGTACGTTGAAGGTTTCGTTACTCTTAATGCCGTAAACGGAACCGACGTCAACGTTAACGTTCCGTTGCTCGCATACTACGGCGATTGGACCGAGGCTCCGATTTTCGACGAAGAATATTACGATACCAACGTCGACGAAATCAACGCAGGTAAGAACGACGAAGATAAACTTATGGCGGACGCTTATGCGACGAGAGTTATCGGAAATCTTTACAGCGACTATATTTCGACTCTCGGCTCCTATTACTTCATACAGAATCCCGCCGCTACGCAGATAGCCGCGGATAAAGATAAAATCGCTATTTCAAACCAACAGACCGAATATAATTACACCGTTAACAGCGTTTATGCTATCTGGGCAGGTTTCCTTCGTAACGTTAAATACGCCGATATAACCATAGTCGAAGATTCGACGGGCAACGTGGTATTTACGAGAGAAGAAAGCAACTTAAGAAAATCTTTCAGCAGCGGCGGAAATATTTATTACTCGTCGATCAAAACGGAATTCAGCGCGATAGATTACGCGCTTAAAAACAACACGAAATATACCGTAACCGTTAAAACTTATATCGATTACGGCAGTAAAGAAGAGCAGAAAAACGTAAGAAACACCTTTGAATTCCCGTTATATATAGACTTCGAAGCGCCTGCGATTAAAAACGTTACGTTTACCACCGAATACGACAAAACGACCGAAACGAACAAACTTTTCGCCAACCTTGAAATTTACGATAACCATTACGCGATGGGTGTTCAGTTCGGACAGATAACCGACGCCGAACCCGGTTCCGGATACTCGTTCTCGATGAAGTCTTTCGGTAAATACGTAACTCCCGTGTATTCGTCCTTTAATTCTACTTCGGTTGTAACGGTAGAACTTACCGATTACGTTTCGAAGATAAAGAATTCCAAAGGCATTAAATATAACGAAGACGGAACGTACGAAAAGGTAAGCAACAATTCGTTCGTTGCAACTTGTTACGATTACGCTATGAACACCGCCACGTACGAAATTTCGCTTCCCGACGAAGTAATCGACATGTACTTCGGGCAAGACGATATAACGTTAAGCGAAAACGAAACGAGAAATATTTCCGACATATTCAACGTTTATCCGTTAGATACTTGGAAAGAAGTTCTGGATTACGAATCTTCCGATAAAACGGTTGCGGACGTAATTAACCGTACCGTTATCGCGAAGAAAAAAGGCGAAGCGGTAATTACCGTTAATGGTTACGACAGCAAAGGAAATAAAGTTTCCGCAAACTTAAACGTTAAAGTTTTAGGTGAGGGAGACGAAGGTTTCGAATATTATTCCGTTCCGGAAGTAAACAGATTCGATATCACGGGATATAAAGTAAACAAAGCGTATTATTCGACGAGTTCTTCCGAAAGAGAAATCGGACTTACCGACGGCGAATACGAATTCGCGAATAACAGCATAGAATTGTCTATGTTCCCGTCGGAATCTGTTACGCTGAAATACATTCTCGATTCTTACTTCCCCGAAAAAACTTCCGTTAAGTTCAGCGTCGGAAACAAGAGAATCGCAAGCGTTTCCGATGAAGGTACAGTAACTGCTCTGGCGGAAGGAAACACTTCCGTTTACGTAGAAGTATTATTCGACGGACAAACAACGATTTACAGAAACAACGTTTCCGTTAAGGTAAAAGACCCGTTCAATATTGTCAACATATACTTAATGTCTTATAAGGGACTCGGCGGCAAAGTCGTAATTCCCGACGACAGAGGTATAACGACAATATACAATTACGCGTTTTCTAATTACGAGTACGTTGACAAAGATATTTCTGCGGGCGACGTTATCGACGACGAAGACCCTTACAAAATAAAACAACATTATATCGGCGACAATACTATTGAAGAAGTAGTTATTCCCGAAGGCGTAACGCACATCAATTCTTATGCTTTCGCAGCGCTTACCGCTCTCAAGAAAGTAACTCTTCCGAAATCTTTGGTAAACATAGCGTCCAACGCATTTATAGGCTGTAAAAACCTTAAAGAAATTAATCTTGAAAACGTTAAATTCATAAATGAAAGGGCTTTCAGCGGTTGCGCTCTCGAAAACGTGGATTTAAGCAGTATTACGGCGATAGGTAACTATTCGTTCGAAAAGAACTCTATAACGAAGTTGGAACTTCCCGCGTCCGCTCAGTCGCTCGGTATAGGCGCATTCATTAACAACACCGAACTGTTCAGCGTTGCAATGAAGGCTTCTAAAATTAAAATAGGTTCGCGAGCATTCGAAGGCTGCACCAACCTTACCGCAATAAACGTTAACGCAACGGTTATCTCTTCGTTTGCATTTTATAAATGCAACAATTTAACCAACGTTACTCTCGGTAAAGACGTTGCGGTTATCGGCGAATATGCGTTTGCAGGAACCAACGTTACCAAGTTCAGCGTTGATTACAGAAACGATTTCCTCGAAACAAAACAGAACGGAGCAATGTTGTTTAACGGCGATACGCTGTTGCTCGTGGCTCCCAAATACTACGGCGTAAACAACGTCGTTAACGTTCCCGAAGCAAAAGCGATTGCCGACGGAGCGTTCAGTAACAATCTAGGCGTATTCCGTATAATTGCGGATAATACGGTAAGCGTAGGCAACTATGCGTTCGCGTTTTGCAGCAATCTTACCGGTATTTCTTTGAACAGTCTTGAAACGATAGGCGATTACGCGTTTGTAGGAACATCTCTTACGAAGACGCCTGATCTTGCGAAGGTTAAAGAAATCGGCAACTACGCGTTCACACAGACAAAGATTACGTCCGTTGATATTCACGACGGAACGAAGATCGGTAATTATGCGTTCGCGCACTGCTTAAAACTTGAAAGAGTTACTATCGGTAACGACGTGGTTATAGGCGAAGCGGCATTCTATTGCCCGGTTACTTTCGACGCGACAAACTCCGATTATTATAAAAAGACCGTTGAAGAAATTAAAGACGCGTTCGGCGAAGTAATTAAAACCGTAACACACTATGAATACGATTACGACAAAGGCGTTAAATCCACTCTTTCTTCCTTAACGATAGGGAACAACGCCGTTATCGGAGATTACGCATTTGCAGGTAACGCAAGACTCGGTTCCGTTACTCTCGGCAAAAACGCTTCGATAGGCGATTACGCGTTCTTTAACGCTTCGCAACTTAAAGAAATCGATCTTTCCAAAGTTGTTAAAATCGGCGATTATGCGTTTGCAGGATCCAGAACGCAGGACTTCTACGTTTCGGATAACCAAATTACTTACGCTTACAAAACCGAAGTAATAAATGGCGAAGAAGTAATAACCGAACTTTTATATACCAGTTTTGCACCGAGACTTGAATTTGTGGATTTGTCTTCCGTAAAAGTTTTGGGTAAAGGTGTGTTCAGCAACGCAGTTACTTTAAAGAAAGTAGTATTAGGCGAAAACGTTACGACAATCGGCGATTATCTGTTTGCCAACTGTACCGCGCTCAACGAACTAACTATGACGAGTCCCGTTACGAAAGTAGGTAAATACGGTCTGTTCGGCACGGCGTTTACGTCGATAAATTTATCTTGTGCCGACAAAATCGGAGAATACGCGATGTCCAGATCGAAACTTGAATCCGTTAAGTTAAAAGACGGCGCGATTATCGACGAAGGCGCGTTCTCTAACTGTTATTCGCTTAAAAAAGCCGAAAATCTTGAAAACGTATCGGTTGTTTCCACGGGCGCGTTCATAAATTCCGCCTTGGAAAATTGCGACCTTACGAACGTTAAAGAAATAGGCGATTACGCATTTGCGAACACCAAAATTACCGAAGTCGTTCTCGGCGGCAATCTTGAAGTTATCGGGGAAAACCCCTTCTTCGGATGCAAGATAGCGACTTTCGGAAAGGAAGAAAACGTCACGTTCGGCGATAAAGTTATCGGCGTAACGTTAAACGAAAGTTATGACGTAAGCGATAACGTGAAAGTTATCGAAGGCGCTTTATACTATAAAGTGCCCAACGGTTTGATGTTGATCGCGTATCCGCTCGAAAAGAAAGTCAAAACGTTTGCGGTTGCCGACGGAACAGTCAGAATCGGGTCGTACGCGTTTAATCAGGCGGCGATTGAAAGCGTGACTCTTCCGAGAACGCTTCTCGCGATAGGAGATAAAGCGTTCTACGGTTGCAGTAATCTTAAATACGTCGTATTTATGAGTTACGAAGCGCCGATTCTCGAAGAAGCGTATTCATCGTCTTACGTTTCCAACGCGAACATTCTTAACAATTTACCGTTTACGGGACGTATGGGAACCAACGTCGGTCTGGGAATCGTTCCTTATTATATGTGGAACATTACTTCTCACTATAATAACTTCTATTTCGGCGCGAACTTCGTTAACTATATAGGCCATATCGAAAACAAACTCGTAATGGTAAGACCTTCCAACGGTTTGTATTACGACACGTTTATTTTAGAACAGTATTTCAGCGACGTTGTTATGGGAAGCGCCGCTATGACCGACGAAACGGCAAGCGTTTACGTTATGATAGAAACGCTTCCGAGTTCGATTACACTTGCGGATGAAAACGCAGTCGTTGCGGCAAGAAAAGCGTACGACGCAATTTCTTCGCTCGAACAACAATCGCTTGTTACGAATATTTCCAAACTTACCAGCGCGGAATCTGTTATAAAATACCTTAAACAACGTGAAGAACCGAAGCCGGAACCCGATGTCCCGAAGCCGACACCGAACGAAGGGTGTAATTCGGCGATAAACGGCGGCGCGTACGTTGCGATATTGGTTTTAGCGGCAGGCGTTGCGGTTGTTAAATCGGTTTACGTGTGTCTTAACAAAAAGAAAAAGTCAAACGGTTAAGCGTCCGCTTAACTAACGGTAACTGTATGAAAAATAAACTTATTAAAATTATCAGTCTTCTTTGCTTGTCGGCAATATGCTTCGTTCTCGTAGCGTGTTCCGACAAGGAAACACCGGACACATGGCAAGAAAGAGGGTATTACGTTTCGGTTTTGTACGACCCTAACGGCGGCAAGTTTATAGACAGCGATAACGTGTCTATTATGGACATGTTCAGACCTGCCGATTACGTGAAAGATTCCGACGACACCGTTCACATTAAGTTGACCGACCCTACTTCCAGAAAAAGACCTACCAGCAGTACTTCCACGAATATTACTCTGAAAAAAGACGAATATTTCTTTGTGGGTTGGTATAAAGAAAGGATTATAAAAACCGACGAAGAAGGAAGACCTGTGGACGAAAACGGCGAAAAGTTGATTAAAGTCGGCGACTCGTATCATTATCTCGCTAATGGCGACGTCGTTGAAAAAGAAGTTATTATTAAAGATAAAGACAATAACCAAACCGTAGTTAAAAAATATTACGACGATAACGGTAACGGCCGTGAAGTAGATAAAAACGCAGACGGCGTCTGGTACGTTAAATCTTCCGTTACTCCCGCCTGTACTTATAACGGGTTATGGGATTTCGAAAACGATACTTTCGATTATAAAGACAGCGACGGAGTCGTTTCGTTAACGCTTTACGCCGGTTGGGTTAAAAACTTCGAATTCGTGTATTACTATTCCGTAGACGACGGCGCAACCTGGACCAACTACAATAAAAACACGAGTTTCAATTATCTGACTGCGAATTCCGAAGGTACGGAAGATCTGGATACGATTTTCCTTCCTCGCTGGGATAACGGTAAACAAAATTACAGGCATTTGTATACGAATAAAACTTCGTATCAGTTCCCGAAAATAAACAACACCACTTTCCTCGGCGCGTATACGGATTCCGATTGTACGAACGAAATTACAGAGAAATTAGAGCACGTCGGAACGTTGGACGTCGAGCATGCGGTTGCTTCTGACAGAATTATGAACGTTTACGTAAAACTTGATGATTCCGGCGAACAGTTCAGAATAACCACCGCTCAGCAGTTCGTCGATTATGCGGACCTAAACGGTATTTACATTATCGAAAGCGACGTTTTGGACTTCTCGGCTCTTGAAGAAGGCGATTCCTGGCCGACGTTATATACTGCAGACGAATTCAACGGTAAGATATACGGCGCGGACAACAAGAACGTGACGTTTAAGAACGTAAAAGCGGAATATTCCGATTTGTACGCGTATTACGGCGGATTGTTTGGAAGATTAGGCGATAAAGCGGTTATTAAAAACGTTAACTTCGAAAATGCCGTATTCGATATATTACAGAATATGCCTATGGTGAGAGAAGAAGTCTATTACGGACTCTTTGCAGGAGATATTTCCGACAAAGCGACTGTTAGCGGGGTAACGGTAAGCGGAACTTTCAGAATAGGTCGTATCGGCAACCCCGAATTGTTCGGCGGAGAAAGTTTATATAACGTTCTTGCTAACGGCAAAACGAACGGAATTACGAAAGGCA
>JAEDMA010000179.1 GCA_016295005.1 Christensenellaceae bacterium | reverse complement strand
GTATTCGGCGGAAAAGGAAACAAAAAACTGAAAGAGGAATCGGAAAAATTAGCGGCTACCGGCAAAACACCGATATTTTTTGCCGACGGAAAGGGCGGCTTTGGGATCGTCGCGCTTGCGGATAAGGTAAAAGCCGACAGTAAAGCGGCGATTTCCGAACTTAAAAAACTCGGTCTTAACGTGGTAATGGTAACGGGCGATAATATAAGCACCGCGCTTGCCATCGCTAAGGAAGCCGGCATCGAAAACGTCGAAGCGGAAGTTTTACCCGAAAGAAAACAAGCGATAGTAAAGGAATATAGAAAACGCGGAACGGTAATAATGGTAGGCGACGGAATAAACGACGCGCCTGCGCTTACCGAAGCGGATATCGGAATCGCTATAGGGAACGGAACGGATATAGCGATAGAATCGAGCGACGTGGTTCTGGCGGGCGGAAATTTAAGTCAACTCGTCACGGCGATAAAGTTGAGCAAAAAGACCTTTTTAAACGTAAAAGAAAATCTTTTCTGGGCGTTTATATATAATTTAATTTGTATACCCGTCGCGGCGGGAGCGTTGTCGCCGATAGGCGTGGTAATCAATCCTATGTTCGGGGCGGCGGCGATGAGCTTATCGAGCGTTTGCGTAATAAGCAACGCGTTAAGGCTTAATCTTTTTTCCGAAAAAAACAAAAAGGAGAGGAAAGAAACTATGTCAAACGAAAAAGAAATCACGATGAAAGTAAAAGGAATGATGTGCGGACATTGCGAAAACACCGTAGAAACTGCGTTAAAGGGCGTTCATGGCGTCGTGGCCGCAAAAGCCGACCATAATAAAGGAACGGTTAAAGTAACCGTTTCGGAACCCGTTTCCGAAGAAGAATTAAAACGGGCGGTAGAAGAAAAAGATTATACGGTTTTGTCCGTTAAGAAAAATCTTTAAAGTTACAACGAAAAATAAATACTCCGTCTCGATTGTGTTTTAAATCGCGGCGGGGTTCGTTATAATAATCGGTAAAAGTCGTAAAACGGAAAAGGGAATAAAAATTCGCCGCTTCGAAAAGAAGCGGCGAAAATCTTTTAAACTTTTTTGTGTTCTTCCACGTATTTTTCAAGCGCCTGCGCAAACTGGTCTCCGCAAGAAGTACCTCCGCGGCATTGAATTCCTTTAAGCAAGGGGATAATTTCTTCGGGCGTTTTTCCTTCGGAAAGACGGGCGACGGCTTGTAAATTGCCTCTGCAACCGCCTATAAACTTAACGCCTGTTACTTTTCCGTCTTCGGTAACGTCGAAAAAAATTTGCGTAGAACAAGTTCCTTTTGTTTTATAAACGTTCATAATACTCCTTAATCGACTAAGTTTTCGTAAATGTTTCGATAAACGTCGGGGGCTTTTTCTTCCCACTTTTTGTAAATATCTTTTGCTATCTGGCGGTTGGGGACGACGAGTTTCAACTCGAGTACGGGTTGAACGGGTTCGATTATTTTAAGATAAACGGTGTAAGTGCCGTCCTTGTTCATAAAATAATCGGCAACGCATTCCTGTTTTCTGCGATATTTCGCTCTGTTGTTTTTAATAAACAGGGAAATGGCTTCTCTCGTGGACGCCGGAATTTTTATAAAGAAGTTGGCAAGACAAACCCTTCCGTCAGTCGTAATGGTGTAAAGTGGGTCGTCGTTGGTGCTTACGTTGTAAATCCAGCCGCATTCTAAAAGAAGACTTAAAATAGGCTGACAATCCATATACGCAAGCCAGTTGTTGGAAGAACAGCACATATCGAGAATAGTGTTTTCCGATAGGGGAACTTCCATCTTATCGAAAACAAATAATAAGATCAATTTATTTATAGAAGAATCGCCTTTTACCTGCATCGACATTACTCCAACCTAAATTTCATTAAACTATTATAACATAAAAACAAGATTTGTAAATGTGTTTTACGAATTTTTTGCAAAATAATGACAAAAAAAGTTTATTCTGCAGGATTTATGTGTTATAATACAAGCGAGAAAACTTGCTTGCAAGGGTTTTCGAGCGCAGTATTTCAAGAAAGGTTGCCG
>JAEDMA010000054.1 GCA_016295005.1 Christensenellaceae bacterium | reverse complement strand
TTTGATATTAGGTTCTTTTCCGTCGGTGATTTCGAGAAAAAACGGGTTTTACTACGGCAATCCGCAAAACAGGTTCTGGAAAACGCTCGGCAGATTTTTCGGGGAAGCAGTTCCCGTGACCACGGAAGAGAAAAAGAATTTTTTAACCGTCCATAAAATCGCTTTATACGACGTTTATTCGAAATCTTCCGTAAAAGGCAGCGCCGACGCCGACTTAAACGACCAAACGACGGTAAAAGCCGATATGGGCGAACTTTTAGAAAGTATGCCGAATTTAAAAGGAATACTTTGTAACGGTAAAAAGGCGTACGACGTATTCACGGAAAACTACGGCGGATACGCAAACATAACGTACAGGCTTCCTTCCACAAGCGGCGCGAATCCCTCTTACGATTATAACGAGTGGGAGAAAATTCTGAAAAGCCTTTTACGATAAAAAAGAATAAAAAAAATTAACCTTCGCATAATAACGATAAACGCGGAGGTTTTTTTATGCGAGAAACAGGAATCGTGAGAAGAATAGACGATCTGGGAAGGGTGGTAATACCGAAAGAAATACGTAAAACGTTAAGAATAAAGGAAGGCGACCCGTTAGAAATATATACAGATAAGGGGGAATTGCTTCTCAAAAAGTATTCGCCGGTGCAGTCGATAGAAAATTTTGCCGACGGCGTGTGCGGATGTCTTAAATCTATAATCGGCAAAAGTTGTTATATAACGGATACCGACGCCGTGATAAGCGTTTCCGACGGAAAGGATAAAGAAATTATCGGCAGCGACTTATCGGGCGAGTTGGAAAAGGCGTTAAAGGAAAGAAAAACCGTTTTCGCTTCCGCCGAAGACGACGGAAATTTTATACCCGTTTATAAAGGGGAAAGCGAAGAAAATATCGCCGCATACCGCAATCAGGTAATAGTGCCCGTGATATGTTCGGGCGACGTTTACGGTTCGGTAATCATCGTTGACAAAAACGGTAAAGAAAAATTTACCCGTGCGGAAATCAAAGCCGCCGAACTTGCCGCCGCCTTTATATCGGGGCAGTTCGAATAAAATAAAAAAGGCGGCGCTGTCCTGACGGAAAGTTCCGCCCTTTCTTTTTTTATAGCCCTACATAATGAAAAAGAATAATTCTATCGTAAAAGGGTCCGTTTTGTTAGGGGCGGGCGCGTTCATATCAAAATTATTAGGGGCTTTATACAGAATACCTTTAACCGACTTTTTAGGGGGAAAAGGGTTAGGGTTATATCAGATGATATTCCCCGTGTACGCCGTGCTTTTGGAATTTTCCGGCGCGGGAGTGCCGAACGCGTTATCCAAAATGATTTCCGGTTACGAAAATAACGCCGCTGCTGAATATTCGCTCTTTTACGGGGCGAAAAAGCGTCTTATCATACTCGGCGGAATAGGAACGCTTTTTATGGCTGTGTTTTCCTATCCTATCGCTGCGGCGCAAGGCGATTATAAAGCGTTTATCGGATATATCGCCCTATCGCCGTCGGTTTTTTTAGTTGCCGTTTTGTCCTGTTACAGGGGATATTTTCAAGGCAAAAAGGATATGGCGCCGACGGCGGTTTCGCAGATAATTGAGCAGTCCGTAAAACTTGCGGCGGGGCTTTTTTTTGTGTGGATTTTTTCTTTCGACGTTTCTTTCGCCGTCGGCGGCGCAACGCTCGGCGTAACTCTTTCGGAACTTGTCGCGGTGGTTTTTATGACCGTGTTGTTGAAAAGAAAAACCGCCGACTTCCCTCTGTTTTTCGACGCCGAATTTTTTAAGTCGCAAGAGAAAAAACTGTTTAAGTATACCGTTTTGGTTACCGTGATAGGAATAGCGATACCCCTTTCGCAGGTTATAGACAGTTTCCTTATCATAAACATTTTAAGTTCGTATAGGGAAGACGCCACCGCGTTATACGGTTTGTTTTCGGGGGCGGTGAACACGATTATAAATCTTCCCGTTTCGGTGTGTTACGGGGTGGCGGCGGTCGCCGTTCCGTTCGTTAGCGGCGCGAAAGGAAAAGATAAAGAAAAAACGGCGCTAAAAACGCTCGTCGTAACGCTTTTTCTTTCCGTTCCGTGCGCGCTTATCTGTTACTTTTTCCCGTCGAAGATAATAAGTTTCCTTTTTAAAAGGTTAAGCGGCGAAGAGTTTAACGTCACCGTGGAAATGCTTAAAATATCTTCGGTGTGCGTGGTACTGTTATCGTTACTGCAAACGGAAAACGCCGTGCTTATCGGCAAGGGCAAACCGCAGTATTCGCTTATAGGAATGGGGGCGGGGATTATCGCAAAAACGGCAATCAACGCCACGCTTTTGAAAAACCCCGATATAAACGTTTTTGCGAGCGTATGGGCGGTAATCGCTTGCTATTTTTTCGCCGTGATGATAAACTTTATTATGATAAAACTCACGCGTGAAAAAGATGGAAATAAAGAAACTGAAAATTAAAGATTACGAAACGGAAAACAATCTGTTTCTCGCGCCCATGGCAGGATATACCGATTTTGCCGTGCGCTCTTTATTTTTAAGCGTCGGCGCGGGTCTTGCTTTTACCGAACTTATCAGCGCGAAAGGTCTTGAGTACAACGTAAACGGTTCTAAAAAACTCTTATATTCGGAAGATTATTCAAAAACCGCCGCTCAGCTATTCGGTCACGAAGAATATTATCTTCGCGCGGCTATGGAAAGCGAGATACTTAAAGATTATAGAATCTGCGACATAAACATGGGTTGCCCCGTTCCGAAGATATGCAAAAACGGCGACGGCAGCGCTCTTCTTGCCGACGGCAGAAAAGCCGAGAAAATAATAAAAGAATGCGTTAAAAGCGGCAAAATAATAACGGTAAAAATCCGTACCGGCATAAAGGAAGGCGACGACGTTGCCGAAGAGTTCGCTAAAATCGCGGAAGGCTCGGGCGCGTCGCTTATAACCGTGCACGGCAGGGTAAGGGAAAAGTATTATTCGGGCGAACCCGATTATAACGCCATAGCGAAAGCCAAAAAAGCCGTAAAAATACCCGTTATCGCAAACGGCGGCATTTTCACGGAAGAAGACGCGGATAAAATGATAAACGAAACGGGCGCGGACGGAATAATGCTTGCGCGCGGCGCTCTTTCCGACGTGTTCTTGTTCGAAAAACTGCAAGGTGTTAAACCCGATTTCGATAAAAAAACTTTTATTTTCACTCAACTCGATAAGCAAAGCGAACGCTTCGGGGAAAAGTTCACGGCGGTGGCGTTCCGCAAATTCGTTCCTTATTACTTTAAAAACGCCGAAAACGCCAAAGAACACCGAATCCGCCTTATGCAGACTACTTCGGTAGAAGAAATAAAAGATATTATAAACGAAATTCTTTAACAAAAAACCGCCCTTTTTAATAGAATAAACAGACGGAAGAATTATTTTGCTTAAATACAAAATAATTAAAACCGCAAAATGCGATTTTGCAAAAACTTGCGTTTTTGCCTTCCGAGTTTGAAATACGGCGAAGTTCCAAACCCTTGCAAGCAAGTTTGTAACTTCTTGTATTTTAGTTAAAAAAGGGGTGAATAAATGAAAATCTGTCTGGCAACGAGAGATTCGGCGGATACCGTCTGGCAAGAGAAATTCGACAAAATCGAAAAAACCGACGTGATAGTGTTCGGCTATAACGGTCTGGGGCTTATCAGTTATAAAAAAGAACTTTCGGGCGAAACGGAATATTTTCAGGATTTGGCAAGGCTATCCAAAACCGCGGGCGCGGTAGTTATAAGCGGTTGCGATACCGATACGTACGGCGTGTTCCGTCATTCTGCCGTTATTGCCGATAAAGGCAGGCTTTTAGGCGTTTCCGATTCCGTTTATTCTATAGACGACGGCGAGTTCGTTTCTGGCGGAAACTTAAAAGTGTACGACACTTCCGCAGGCAAAATAGGCATATGCGTGGCGGAAGATTTATATTTTCCGCAGGTGTTCGAAAGCCTTTCTCTTTTCGACGCCGATTTGATAGTTTGCGTCTTTAAGCAGGAAAACGAAACTATGAATTTTATGTTTCGCGCGGGGGCGTTCGTCGGCGGTCTCGATTGCGTTCTCGTTGCCAAAGGGTACGGCTGCGTTGCCGACGCGAAAGGAAAAGTTTCTGTTTCGGGCAGAGATAATTTCGTTAAAGCCGAAGTAATGCCTACCAGAGAATATAAAAAGATTTCCACGAAAAAACGCGGTTACGGCAAAAGTCCCGAGTCCGCGTATTAAAAAGAAAACAATAAAAACAAACGGAAAAAAGGAAGAAAACTAATGTTAAACGTAGTACTCGTTGAACCGGAAATACCGCAGAACGCAGGCAATATCGCAAGAACGTGCGCCGTAACCGACACGGTTTTACACCTGGTAAGGCCGCTCGGTTTCGAAGTGACGGACAAGTACTTAAAAAGAGCGGGGCTCGATTACTGGGATAAGGTGGATATACGGTATTACGACAGTATAGAAGAAGTAATGCAAAAGTATTATAACGGCAAAAACTTTTGGTTTTATTCCACCAAAGCGAAGATAATCCATTCCGAAGCGAAATATTCCGACGGCGATTTTCTCGTTTTCGGAAAGGAAACGAAAGGGCTTCCCGAAACGCTTTTAAAAGCGCATTACGACGAATGCGTCAGAATTCCCATGTGGGGAGAACTCCGCTCGCTTAACCTTTCCAACTCGGTGTGCGTCGGGGTTTACGAAGCCTTAAGACAGCTAGGGTATCCGCAAATGAAAACGGAAGGGGAAATCCCGAAAAGATAAGGCGAAAAAGGTCGAATTTAAAAACCGCGTTAAAAAAGTTGACGAAAAAACGCTTAGTGTTGTATTATTACATAGAACGGCTTGCAAAGATAAATCTTTGCATTGCTTCCGCAATTCGTTATTTGCTAATCGCAAATAACGGCCGTAAGTAGAAACACGGCGTGAAAATACCTGCAAATGCTACGCGCTTGCGTATTTTCACTTGTATTATTACATTGTACGGCTTGCAAAGATAAATCTTTGCATTGCTTCCGCAATTCGTTATTTGCCGATTGCAAATAACGGCCGTAAGTAGAAACACGGCGTGAAAAAGTCCTTGCGAGCAAACTTTTTCACTTGTATCAGAAAAATGCCTGCGGTTAGCAGCGTAAATTAAAATAAACAGGAAATTTTATGGGCGACGGTACGTTAAACAACATATTCTTTTTACTCGGCGGAATGGCAGTAATGCTGTTCGGTATGCACATAATGGGTAATAACCTTGAAAGGGTTGCCGGCGGCAATTTGAAAAAGTTGCTCGGTAAAATGACCAGTAACCGTTTCGTCGGCGTAGGCGTCGGGGCAACCGTCACGGGGATTATTCAGAGTTCCGCGGCTACCACCGTAATGCTCGTAGGTTTCGTAAACGTCGGTCTTATGACTCTTTCTCAGGCGACTTCGGTTATAATGGGGGCGAATATCGGTACCACCATAACCGCGCAGATGTTGTCTCTTACCGGCGTAGGGTTCGACGCCGCGGCTTACGCTTCCTTTATCGCGGGAATCGGCGCAATACTCGGTATGTTCGTCAAAAACGACAAACTCAACAAAATCGGTTACATACTTATGGGTCTCGGAATGATATTTTTAGGACTCGAAATAATGAGTATGTCCGTCGATAAAATCATATATTACGAAAACGAAAACGGCGACAGGGTTTTAAAAGATATTTTCGCCGCAATATTCCAGAAAGACCATTTCCCGTTGATTTTAATCGTTATAGGAATGGTGTTTACCGCGCTTATACAAAGTTCGTCAGCGGTAACGGGTATTTTAATCGCTCTTTCTTCCGCTCTGAAATTTCAGAACACGGTATTTATAATTTTAGGCTCCAACATCGGTACGTGCGTGACTGCGCTTCTTTCAAGTATAGGTACTTCTACCAACGCGAAAAGAACCGCGGTGATACATTTATTGTTCAACGTGTTCGGGAGCCTTATTTTTTTGGTGCCGCTGTGGGTTTGGGGCGATCAGATTTATTCGGTAATGCTTGCGATAAGCGGACCTTCCGCTGAAAGGCAGATAGCAAACTTCCACACGCTGTTTAACCTTATATCGACTGTAATTTTGTTGCCGTTTACCAGACAACTGGTATTTCTGGCGAAGAAAATCGTCAGGGGCAAAAAGAACGAAGAAGACAATCCGTTGTGCTTTAAGTTCATCGACGAGAGACTTCTCGAAACGCCGCCCATCGCCGTAAACAACACCAAAAAAGAAATTGTCAGAATGGCGAATATCGCGAGAGAAAATATAGATCTTTCCGTCGCTATGCTGCTCGAGGGCAAGTATGAAAATTCCGTCGAAATAAAGTCCAACGAAGAAATTATAAATTTCTTAAATAAAAGTATCGCGAGTTATCTTACCGCGTTGTCGGGTAAGGATTTAACCTTAAAAGACGAAAGGAAGATCGGTTCTTATTATCACGTTATAACCGACGTTGAAAGAATAGGCGATTACGCCGAGAACATAATGGAATACGCCATAAGGCTTCGCGACGAGGGGATAAGTCTTTCGCAGGAAGCGAAATCCGAACTCTTAGACGTTACCAATACCGTAGACCTTTTGTTCGAAGCGTCGATTAAAGCTTTCGACGAAAGAGATACCGCAATGCTCGCCACCGTAGACGTGCTTGAAGAAAGCATCGACCAGGCGAATATAGACCTTGAAGCGAAACATATCGACAGGCTTAAAAAGGGACTATGCACGCCTCAGGTCGGCTCTATTTATTTACAGACTATATCTAATCTCGAAAGGGTCGGCGACCACATTACGAATATCGCTTTCAGTATAAAACAGTACGAAAAATAAATAATTATATCCGCTTTTAATTGACAAAAAATGGATATAATTATACACTATAGGAAGTAAAAATTATGTCGTGCGACATAATTTTTGAAAAATCCTGCGGTTTTTTCGCAAAAACAATACTTGTTTTTGCACTTCTTGTTTGAAAAAACATCAGTTTTGCTTGAAAATGCGCTTCGCGCGCTTTCAGACAAAACTTTCGATATTATAATATAAGCATAGAAGTGTTCAGGGAACACTTCGGGGCTAATCGCCCCACGCAAATTTTTATTCTAAAAATTTGCACGCTCTCTTGAAATACTGCGAAGTTCCAAACCCTTGCAAGCAAGTTTGTAACTTCTTGTATTATAAACTATAAGAAAGAAAAAGATTAAGGAAAACATATTTGTTTCTTCCGTATAAAACCGTAAAAATTTAACGAAAAATACTGCGTTTTCGTTAAAAATATATAAAACAGTAAAAAAAATTTGGAGGACGAATTTTATGAATAAAATGTCAATCAGAGATGTTGACGTAAAAGGCAAAAGATGTCTTGTAAGAGTTGATTTCAACGTTCCTATGAAGGACGGCGTTATCACCGACGAAACGAGAATTAACGGCGCGCTTCCCACTATTAAATATTTAATAGAACACGGCGCGAAAGTTATTCTTTGCTCGCACATGGGCAAACCCCATAACGTTCTCGACGCTAAAATAAAACTTAACAAAAAAGAAAAAGCAGCCGTCGAAGCGCTTCCTGCCGAAGAACAAGAAAAGGCAACCGCTGAATATATCGAAAAGGCTAAAAAAGACCTTAAAAAACTTACCTTGAAACCCGTTGCGGAAAGACTTTCCGAAAAACTCGGACAGCCCGTTACTTTCGCTACCGACGTTGTCGGCGAATCTGCGGAAAAGGCGGTTGCGAATATTAAAGACGGGGAAGTGGTTCTTCTCGAAAACACCCGTTTCTATGCAGGCGAAGAAAAGAGAGACGAAGAATTTTGTAAAAAACTCGCTTCTTATTGCGATATTTACGTAAACGACGCTTTCGGAACGGCTCACCGTTCGCACGCGACCACCGCGGCAATCGTCGAATACGGTTTCGTTAAGACCGCCGTTTGCGGCTTCCTTATCGAAAAAGAGCTTTCCGTTATGGCGGACGCTTTAGAACACCCCGTAAGACCTTTCGTAGCGATTTTAGGCGGCGCGAAAGTTGCCGATAAACTTAAAGTTATTTCCAACCTTCTGGAAAAATGCGACACGCTTATCATCGGCGGCGGTATGTCTTACACCTTCCTTAAAGCGAAGGGTTACGAAGTCGGTACTTCCCTTGTAGACGACGAACAGATCGGCTACTGCAAAGATATGATGAAGAAGGCCGAAGAATTAGGCAAAAAACTTCTTCTTCCCGTAGACGCTACCATTACCAAAGACTTCCCGAATCCTATCGACGCGCCTATCGACGTTACCGTCGTAGACATCGACAAGATTCCTGCGGATTATATGGCTCTCGACATCGGAACCAAAACCGCGGCTTTATACGCTGAAGAAGTTAAGAACGCTAAAACGGTTATCTGGAACGGTCCTATGGGCGTATTCGAAAACCCGATTCTCGCAAAAGGTACGGCGTCGGTTGCAAAGGCTTTGGCTGAAACTTCCGCTACCACCATTATCGGCGGCGGCGATTCCGCAGCGGCTGTAACTTCTTTGGGTTACGCAGACAAGATGACTCACATTTCCACCGGCGGCGGCGCTTCGCTTGAACTTTTCGAAGGCAAAAAACTCCCCGGAATTGAATGTCTTAACGATAAAAAATAATTATATAAAAGGATAAACTGAAATGAGAAAACCTATTATTGCGGGCAACTGGAAAATGAATAAAACCGCTGCCGAAGCGGAAAAACTTATAAACGAACTTAAACCTTTGGTTGCTAAATCCAAACCGGAAGTAGTAATCTGCGTTCCTTATACCGACCTTTGGGTTGCTAAAAACGCTATCGAAGGCACCAAAATCAAACTCGGCGCTGAAAACGTAGCGTGGGCCGAAAGCGGCGCGTTCACCGGCGAAATTTCCGCCGATATGCTTTTAGAAGCAGGCGTTGAATACGTCATCATCGGTCACAGCGAAAGAAGACAGTATTTCGGCGAAACGGACGAAACGGTTAATAAGAGAATGAAACAGGCTCTTGCCAAAGGCTTAAAGACTATCGTTTGCGTAGGCGAAACTCTTACCGAACGCGAAAAGAATAAGACCAAGAGAGTTTTGAAAAGACAAGTTCTCGAAGGATTTAAGGACGTTACCGACTTTTCTAATATCGTAATCGCGTACGAACCCGTCTGGGCAATCGGCACGGGCAAAACCGCAACCGCGGAAGACGCGAATAAAACCATCGGCTATATCAGAAGCGTTATCAGAAAGAACTGG
>JAEDMA010000053.1 GCA_016295005.1 Christensenellaceae bacterium | reverse complement strand
AACAATCGTTTAACGGTTATGACTATATGTTTAATCCCGAAAACGTTCAGATAGATAGCGAAGGTAACATCACATTTGCATTCGGAGAGCAGACGAAGCCCGAAGAATCTTATGTTATACAATAACGGAGGTAAAAAAATGAAGAAAAAATTTGTTCGCGCGGTCAGCGCATTTATGGGCTTAACCATGATGTTTACCGCAGTACCCATGTTGACGGGCTGCGGCGGCGGCGGAAAGAAGGACAGCATAGTTATCATGACCGAAGAATTAAGCGGTCTTTTCAATCCTTTCTATGCTACGTCCGGAACCGACATGGAAGTAGTAGGCCTTACTCAGATAGGTATGCTTACTACCAAATATAAAGAGAAAATAAATCCTGTGACGGGCGAAGACGAGGGTGAAGCGGAAACTGTTGCGGGTAAAGATTACGAAACAGTCGCGTTAGATTATGAAATCGATAAAGCAGACGATAATTCTCAAACCGTTTACAGATTCGTTATTAAAAACGATCTGAAATTTTCCGACGGCGAACCGCTCACCATGAACGACGTTCTGTTTAATATGTACGAATACTTAGACCCTGTTTATACGGGTTCTTCCACAATGTATTCTATCAAAATTAAAGGCTTAAAAGATTACAGAACGCAGAAGAAACTTTCCGGCAGCGGCGTTAAGGAAGAAGAAATTATTAACAGCGACGCGGCAAGCAGAGCGAAAGAAAGAATAAACTTCCTTAAAATGATATATAAGGAAAAGGCTGTATTATCCGGAAGCGGCAATTCTTATTCCGCAACCGAAACGCAGATGAGATCTTATATCAACAATTGGGAAGAAGAAATACCTTCCGGTTATATTGAAGCCGTCGCTAATAAAGAAGAACAAAAAACTTTAAAGACGGAAGATTATAAAGCGAAGGTTCTTGCCGACTACGAACTTACCCTTAAAACCTTCAAAGAAGAATTGCAGTCAGACTTTAAAGCGGCAAAAGAATCTTACGACGTTACCACGGATAAATATAAACCCTGGGCAAAAGAATTAAGCAGCGAGATCTTTAAGTTCTTCTTGTACGAAGGCTATATTACTCCCGAATATCTGGACGTTGAAGGTAAAAAAGACAGAAACCATATCGTTAAATTCAACAATACCGAAATTGCTTCCAACTATACAACCGAGGAAGCAGCGATCGAAAGAGTATATAGCGATAAGATTAAGGCAAATCTTTTAGAAGTATTAACTTATTACGGTACTTACGGAACCCTTACCACGTTATATACCGCGGCGGCGAAAGATATAATTCTTCACAACAACATGGGTGAAGGAGGTATTCCTAACATTTCCGGGATCAGATCCTTAGGTCATACGGAAGACGCTCCCGCAAGCGTGACTTTCGGCACCGGCAGCAACATGAGAACTTATAAAGTTGCTAAAGAACACGATGCGAAGGGTAAACCCGTAAACGACGACGAATACGACGTTTTGGAAATCACCATCGAAGGCGTTGACCCCAAGGCGATTTATAACTTCTCGTTCTCGGTTGCACCTTCTCATATTTATACGAACGAAGAAATCGATATTAAAAACAATAAATTCGGCGTTAAATTTGCGGATTCGAAATTCCAGTCTGACGTAATTCAATCGCAGAGAAACGTTGAAGTTCCCGTCGGCGCAGGCGCGTTTATGGCTACCGACGAAAACAATTCGGATAACCCCACGGGATCCGCTTTCTGGAAGAGCAACGTCGTATACTATAAAGCGAACGAAAACTTTATGTTTGAAGTTAATGCCAAAAAACTTCGTTTACAAGTTGTAAGTTCTACCAACGCGATTGACAAATTAAGAAGCGGCGAAGTCGATTACATCACTCCGCAGTTCACCAAAGCCAACTCAGAAGAATTAAGATCTATGGAAAGCCAGGGCTTCACCACTCTTGACGCATGGCAGTTAGGTTACGGCTACGTAGGTATCAACGCGGGTAAAGTTCCTAATATCTATACCCGTAGAGCGATTATGGCGGCAATGGACGCGAAACTTGCTAAATCTTATTATGAAGCCGGTACTTGCGAAATTATCGAATGGCCTATGTCCAAGGTAAGTTGGGCATACCCGAAGAATGAAGCCAACGGTCACGAATATACTCAGTGGACCGATGACGATGCAAACGAGACGAAAGAAAGCATGGAAGACAGATATCCCGACGCTCTTACTAAAATAAGAGAGTTAATGAAGAAAGAGCCGAAAAACGTAAGCCACGACATAACTTTCACAATAGCCGGTTCTTCCATTTCCGAACACCCGACGTACACCGTATTCAGAAAAGCGGCGACCATTTTGAACTATCTCGGTTGGAACGTAGAAGTTAAAGCCGATTCTCAGGCTCTTACGAAACTTTCTACAGGTTCGCTTCAGGTCTGGGCGGCTGCATGGGGGTCTACAATCGACCCCGATATGTATCAGGTATATCACAAGAATTCTACCGCAACTTCCGTTTATGCCTGGGGTTACAGAGAAATCAAAGCAGATCCGGTTACTTACAGAACCGAAATGAACATTATCAATCAGTTAAGCGAATTGATCGATAAAGGCAGAGAAACTCTCGAAAGAGATGACAGCGCAACCGCAGACGGAAGAAAGACGATTTATAAGAACGCAATGAGTCTTGTTTTGGATCTTGCCGTCGAAATGCCTATTTATCAACGTAAAACGTTGTACGCTTACAATTCCAAGACGATAAAAGGTCTTACGGAAAAAGTAAATCCGTACAGTTCTCCGTTAGAAAAAATCTGGGAATTGGAAATAGTAAAATAACTTTAAGATAAATTGGAGAAATAATGTTTAAATACATTCTCAAAAGAATAGGAATATCTATTTTAATATTACTCGGGGTATCGCTTATTCTGTACACGTTGCTTCGCTGCATGCCGACCGACTTTGTTAAACAAAGAATAATCGCGTTAAACGCCAACTCTCAGGACGGCGTCAGCGAAGAATTTATACAACAAATGTATAAGACTTACGGGCTTGACGGAACTATTCTTCAAGGATATTTTAACTGGCTCGGTAACGTCTGTCGGCTCGATTTCGGCAAGAGTTTCACCAACCAGCGTGAAGTTCTTACCGAAGTTTTCGACCCCGATAAACTCGGTACGTCTTTCCTTATAGCAGCGATTGCTACCGTATTTGAATTTCTGATTGCCATTCCTTTGGGAATTACAGCGGCAACTCATCAATATTCCATACGCGATTACGTCGTTACCGTGCTTGTTCTTATAGGCGTGTCTTTGCCGTCTTTCTTCTTCGGACAGATGCTGAAGGATATCTTTGCCAACAAACTCGGCTGGCTTCCTCCGTCGGGTACGGGAGATAAAACGCAAACGCTTGTTGGTCTTGCCGCGGTGAACGATTACATAAGACATATGATACTTCCTATTCTGACGGTAGTTATTTTAAGTATCGGTTCGCGTATGAGAATGACGAGAACCAATATGCTCGAAGTGTTGAATTCCGACTATATAAGAACGGCGAGAGCGAAAGGGCTTAAAGAGGGCAAAGTAATTTATAAACACGCTTTCAGAAACACTATGATTCCGCTCGTCACCAGCCTCGCGGGGTTAATTCCTTCGCTGTTTTCCGGCGCGATGATTACCGAAACGGTTTTCGATTTGCCGGGTATCGGTAAATATGCGTTAGACGCGATGACTACGGGTAATATTCCCGTTATTATGACGTATAATATGTTCCTTGCGTTTTTATCGGTTGTAGGCGTTCTGCTTGCTGACCTTATGTATGCGGTTGTCGACCCGCGCGTTAAATTGGCTTAAAAGGAGGCGTTATGGACAAGATAAATAAAGAAACCGAATTGTTCGAAGAAGTCGCTTCCGAAATGCCTGTCGACGCAGAAGCGAATTTCGACGGCGCAGACACGGAAGTTCCGCTTGATAAAAACGTTAAACTCATGTCGCCTACGCGCATGGTCATTCGTCGTTTTTTCCGTTCCAAACTTTCCGTTGCGGGACTTATCATGTTAGTCGCTTTATTTGCGTTCTGCTGGTTAGGTCCGGTATTCTATACTCAATGGGGAGAAATAGACATAGACCGTTCGGGTAAATACGAGTATTCCTTCTTTACGAAGGATACCGATAAAAACGATCTCGGTTTTACACAGGTTATCGTTACCAGAAACAGCGTTAATTCGCTTGCAAGTCCCTCCGAAAGTCATCCTTTGGGAACCGACGAACAGGGACAGGATATTCTCGTTCGTCTTATGTATGGCGGAAGACTTTCTTTGGCGGTAAGTTTTATCGCGGTATTTTTGACGTCCGCTTTAGGTATAATAATGGGCGGAATCGCAGGGTATTACGGCGGTGTAGTAGATAACGTTATAATGCGTATATGCGACGTTCTGATATGTTTGCCATCTTTACCGCTGATGCTTATTATCGGTACCGTTCTTGAAGCGAATAAAGTACCGCAGGACTATTACATATACCTGTTAATGGGTATTCTTTCCGTTTTCTCATGGCCGGGGATGGCAAGACTTGTCAGGGGGCAGATTCTCTTCCTTCGCGAACAAGAATATATGGTCGCCGCGGAAGCGATGGGGTATTCTACTCCGAGAAAGATTTTCAAGCATTTGATACCTAACATTTTACCTCAGATTCTTGTTTCCATGACCTTGTCGCTCGGAGGTATGATATTGTCCGAATCGACGCTTTCATATCTGAACCTGGGCGTTAAAGCACCGTACGCTTCATGGGGTACCATGATAGAAATTATATCCAAGAGAACGGATATTCTTAAATCTTACCCGTATGTATGGATTCCGTCCGGTATCTGTATTATTATAGCCGTTTTAGGTTTCAACTTTATCGGCGACGGATTGCGCGACGCGCGCGATCCTAAACAAAGGAGATAATTATGGGCGTGTTTGACTTTCTGAAAAAAAATAAAACGGAAAAAGAAAAGAATATAAGCAGCCACTATTTAAGCGGAAAAGAAGTAAGAGAAATTGCCAAAGCCAATATGGCGGAAATGCGCAGGCTCGAAAAAGCCAAAAATCGTAAGGCGCCGAAATCCGAATACGTCACCGAAATGAAAGACGACGGCAACATTCTGGAAATCGAAGACTTAAACACTTACTTTTTCACCGATCAGGGCGTGGTTAAAGCGGTAAACGGCGTAAGTTTTAATATTCCGCTTAACTCCACAGTCGGCGTCGTAGGCGAATCCGGTTGCGGTAAATCGGTAACGTCCATGTCCGTTATGAGGCTTATACAAGGTCCGTCCGGACAGATAGTAAGCGGTTCTATACGTTTTAAAGCGTACGACTTTAAAACCGACGCTAACGGCAAATATATTCCCGTATACGAAAAAGACGAACACGGTAACGTTATAACGGAAAAGGTTCTGGATAAAGAGGGTAACGTTAAACTCGATAAAGAAGGCAATCCCGTTACCCGCCCCGTTCAGAAAAAGACGGAAAGCGGTCTCGGCGTGTACGAAAAAGAGGAAACGGTATACGATATCGCAAAGATGCCTATAAGAGAAATGTACAGACTTCGCGGAAGACAAATGTCTATGGTTTTCCAGGAGCCTATGACGTCATTAAACCCCGTGTTTACGATAGGTAATCAACTCGACGAAGTTACTCTTCTTCACGTTCCCGGCGCAACGAAAGCGATCGCTAAAAAACGTTCGATAGAAATGCTTAACATGGTCGGAATCGCTATGCCGGAAAGGGTTTACGCGTCCTATCCGCACGAGTTGTCCGGCGGTATGCGTCAGCGTGTTATGATTGCTATGGCGCTTGCAGGCGAACCTCGCCTTATAATCGCCGACGAACCGACTACCGCGCTCGACGTTACTATTCAGGCGCAGATTCTCGATTTGTTTAACGACTTGAAAAAACGTATAAACGGGTCTATACTTTTAATTACGCACGACTTAGGCGTTATTGCCGAAATGGCGGATTACGTCGTAGTTATGTATGCCGGCAGAATTATCGAACAGGGTACCGCGTCGGAGATTTTCCACAACCCGTGTCATCCTTACACGCAAGGGTTGCAAAAATCCAAACCGACGATGAAATCGAATTCCGATAAGTTGTTTAATATTCCCGGTAACGTGCCTAATCCTATAAATATGCCGTCGCATTGCTACTTTAAAGAAAGATGCTCCAAATGTATTAAAGAATGTTCGGGTGATTATCCTTGTATGGTGCAAGTCAGTCCGACCCATTTCGTAGCGTGCCACTTATATAATCCCAAGGAAAAATAATATGGAAACTATAAACGTTAAAAAAGAAGTCGAAACGGAAAATTTAACAGAAGAGGTCCTGACGGAAAATACGGAAGAATTTCTATCGGAAAACCCCGAAAATAACGAGTTTGCCGATTTTAACGATATTGCCGAAGCCGAAACGGAAGAAGCGGAAAGGGAAAAACAAAGAGAAAAAGACGCTCAATTGCCTCCCGACCCCGACGCTATATTAGAAGTCAGACACTTAAAAAAGTATTTCGTTCTTAAAAAAACTTTAATGGGAAAACCTTTATCGACTCTTAAAGCGGTTGACGACGTTTCTTTCAAAGTAAAACAGGGCGAAACGTTAGGTATAGTCGGCGAATCGGGCTGCGGCAAAACCACTATGGGAAGAACCATTTTGAAGTTGTATCAACCGACGAGCGGTCAGGTTTTCTTTAAGGGAACCGATATCGCGGGTTATAAACCGAAAGAAATGCGTTCGCTCAGAACGAAAATGCAGATAGTTTTTCAGGATCCTTATTCGTCGTTGCCGCCGAGAAGCACGGTTGGAGATATTCTTTCCGAGCCTGTTCTGGTCCATAATATCGTTCCGAAAGAACAGGTAAAAGAGTACGTTATGGACTTGATGGAACGTTGCGGTCTTCGCGACTATTATTACGAAAGATATCCGCACGAGTTTTCGGGCGGTCAGCGCCAACGTATATGCATTGCGAGAGCGCTCGCCGTGAACCCCGAACTCGTCGTATGCGACGAACCTGTTTCCGCGCTCGACGTCTCCATTCAGGCGCAGATAATAAATCTTCTAAAAAAACTGCAAAAAGAGAAGAATTTAACTTATATTTTCATCTCTCACGATTTGTCTGTCGTAAAATTTATTTCCGATAAAATCGGCGTTATGTACTTAGGTTCTATGGTGGAATTCGGAAACAAAAAAGAAATTTTCGACAACCCCGTTCATCCGTATACGCACGCGCTTTTCTCGGCCGTTCCTAATCCGAATCCCGACGAAAAGAGCAACAGAGAAATTCTTAAAGGGGATATTCCTTCGCCGGCTAATCCGCCGAGGGGTTGTAAGTTCCATACGCGTTGTCCGAAAGCTATGGAAATATGTAAACATATCGCTCCGCCTTATACGGAAGTCGAAGAAGGGCATTTCGTTGCTTGCCACTTATGTAGCGGTAAATAATTATGTCTGACAAAAAGAAGAAAAAAAAAGAAAAAGTCATTTATTACGACGATAATTCCACTATAAGCGATATGTCGGGCGTTAAAGGAGGAATAAGTTTTCATTCGGCAAAGAAGGAAGAAAAAAAAGAAAATCATTCTTTTATCGACCAACCAAAACCGCCTTCAACCGCAAGAGAAAAGTTCAGAACTTACTTTGCAGCGGTTAAAATGATGATTCTCCCTATGCTTATCGTTCTTGCAGTTTTAGGACTTTTGTACGTTATAATGATGCTCCTTTCGGGGGGCTTTAAGTAAATAAAAGACCTGTGATTTTTCACGGGTCTTGTGTTTTGCCGAAAAACCGATTAAGTCTTTAAAACATAGAATGTTTTTAATTGATTCCCGTCGTTAAAATAAACGATTTTAATAAAACAGAAAAGCGAAGTTATGAATAAATCGACTGAACCTACTAAAAATAAAATAAATCCTATTACCGAGGGGTCGTTATTTAAAGGTATTTTGTTGTTTTCTATACCGCTTATGTTTTCGCAGGTATTGCAGGTATTATTCAACACTGCGGACGTGGCGGTGGTCGGTAAATTTTCGAGTTCCGCAACCGCTCTCGGAGCGGTAGGTTCTACAACAATTCTCGTCTCTCTTTTTACGGGAATTCTGATAGGTATTTCAAGCGGTATTAACGTGTTCGTCGCAAGGTTTGCAGGGGCAAAATACGACGACAAAATTAAGAAAACAGTAGACTCTTCCTTTATCATAAGCGTAATTTCCGGCATTCTTCTGTTTATCGTTTGCTTTTTCCTTGCAAGACCGCTTTTGTTGCTTATAAAAACAAAAGAAGCGTTTTTAGACGGCGCGGTACGGTATTTCAGAATTTACTCGATAGGGCTTCCGGGGCTTGCGATTTTCAACTTCGGTAACGGCGTTTTAAGCGCGGTCGGCGATACGAAAAGACCGCTTATTTATCTTACCGCAGGAGGGCTGATAAATCTCGGATTTAATCTTTTTTTCGTAATCGTTTGCGGAATGGACGTCGAAGGCGTTGCAATCGCAAGCATAATCTCTCAATACGTATCGGCAATTTTAATAACCGTAAGGCTTTTAATGGTTAAAGACAGCACGAGACTTTCGCTTAAAGGCTTAAAACCCGATAAAGAACTTTCCGCGCTCGTGTTGAAAATCGGAATACCGGCGGCAATTCAGAATACTATATTCGCCGTAGCGAACTTATTTATTCAGGTCGGCGTGAATTCGCTTGACGAAGTAATGATTTCGGGTAACTCCGCGGCGGCGAATTTCGACGCTTTGATTTATAACGTTCTCGCAGCCTTCTTTACCGCCTGCACTTCTTATATGGGGCAGAACAGAGGCGCGGGGAAAATGGATAGGGTGATGAAAAGTTATCTTATATGTCTTCTTTACTCGTTTATCGTCGGATTGATTCTCGGACTTTCTCTCGTTTTTTTCGGAAGAGAATTCTTGCTTATTTTTACCAACGACGAAGCGGTAATCGATGCGGGAATGAAGAGAATAAATATAATGGGATATTCTTACGCCTTTTCCGTATTTATGGATTGTGCTATTTCGGCGTCAAGAGGACTTGGGAAAAGTTTTGTGCCGAGTATTATAGTCATTTTTGGGTCGTGCGTTTTCAGAATAGCCTGGATTTATACCGTATTCGCTTACTTTAAAACGATTCCGTCGTTGTATCTTTTGTACATTTTTTCCTGGACTATTACCGCCATAGCGGAAACGATATATTTTATTTACGCGTATAAAAAAGAAAAAAAACTGATGGACTCAAACCCGATAGTTATTAAAGAAGGTTGATTTTAAAATATTCGACTGTCGGCTTGATTTATGTCGGCTCGAATTAAAAGATAAACGCTACGCCCCGCGAAATTTCGCGGGGCGTAGCGTTTAT
>JAEDMA010000178.1 GCA_016295005.1 Christensenellaceae bacterium | reverse complement strand
TTTTACCCCGTTTTCAAACCGCGCACAGCGGATTTGCCCTTTCTTTAATTCGCTTGCCACCTTTTCCCCTGCTATGTATTTCAACAGTTCCGGACCATTGCCGAACAGCGTTGCGTTCGTGCCGTTCAAAAGAATATGTCCACGTCGCAAATTGGTTTTGAGACCGCTTACAACGTCGTCTCTAAAATTCGCATACAACGCCGTACAATCGAAAAACGAGCAACTGAAAAGCAAGCGAAAAATAACTTCGGCACGCTCGGCAAGCCCGTCGGGAACTTTCTTTTCTTTTTCTTCTTTCTCCCTTACGTACGCATCGGTAAAATGATAGCGCATAAACTCCACGTCGTTTCTAACAAGCGAGATATAATCAAAACTCGGCTGTAATAATTCTTCCGCTTGCGCTTTGTCAAGCCCCAAGGTATTGAGAAGTTGATAACTGCTCTGCACCATATCGCCGTGAAAAAATCTCGTGCCTTTATCCCATTTGACCACGCCGAACGTATCGTTTACGTTCTCCGTCCATTTCCTTATATTCTTCTCGGAAAGACCGCCTGCGAATTTAAGATATTTCAAACTGTTGGGCGTCGTCACCATTACAATTTGACTTATATCCGTTGCAAGCGTAAATCCTCTTGTTTTCAAATCGGCAAGCGTAATGTTCTTGTCTTTTATCCATTTTTGGAGTTTCGTTCTAAACGCGCAAGACTTAAAGAACTTGTTGCGAAGAAGTAGCATATGCTTGTCCGCATAACCTTTTTCAAACACGCTATCATCCAAAAGGCTCTCGCCGTCCCAAATATCGTTGGTGATTTCCGTTTGCTTTTGCTCGGCTATAAGTTTCCCGTCTTTTAATTCCACCGAAACGACTTCTTCCGTAAATATGCTTTTATAATCGGGCACGAATAAAATCCCGTCGAGCGGAATATTTATCGTTCCTTTGATACTGCTAAGCGACAACGCTTTATACGACTCCCACGAAGCAAGGTCGGTTTGCACTTTCAATCCGCAACCGCTCCACTTATCCATTGCCTTATATAAACGCTCGTCTATAAAAAGGCACTTGCCCTCGCGCGAACTGCCTGCGCTACGCTTGTATCTGACGTAGTGAACGCCGTCCAAATAAAAACCGTTTTGATAAAAATGCGCGCGCAAGTCTTTGATTTTTACAGGCTTGCCGTTTTCGGGCTTGTACGTGTAATTGAACTTCAAGTTGATTACGGCAAGGGTGTACTCGTTTTCCTTTTTGTCTTGGAAAGAAAACTTCTTACGGCAAATGCGCGCGTACGCCTTTTCAAGCTCTACTAAATCAAGCGAGTTATCCAAATAAATTTTGAACAACTTAAAATAAGCGTCGCTTTTGCTCTCGGGCATTTTATACCCAATGCTAACGCCGTTTTCTTGCTCTTGCCGATAAATATCCGCCGCTTCAATGGAAATAATTCTGTATGCTTTTCTCATAATTACCTAGTCCTTCTATTGTCCGTCCTTATTATATCATAGTAAATATGACAATTTCCGTCATATATTATATAAAATTTCAAAGAAAATAGCAAAGGTCAAACGTCCACGTTTTGGGACATCTGACCTCTTTTGTAAAAGTTTAATGATTAAATAAACAAAAAGAAATATCTATTATCCATTAATAAATATTGCTAAAATATTAATCTTTCTTTTCTTCAATTGTAATATTATTTATCGATTTAGCAAGCGCTCTTTTTGCTTTTGTTTCTAAGTTCTTTTCAATAAATGTCATATAAGACCCTTCCCATACAAATAATGTTCCAGTAATATTTATTAAATCAAACCATAATTCATATTCTTGGCTACGCAAAATATAGCTAAGTAAAATAACTAGTGCTCCCACGCCAATTAAAGACCATCCAATACATAATTTCTTATTGTTTTCTTTTATCGCGTTATACACTGCAAGTTTCACATTTTGACGAATAATATCTTCGCACTCATTTTGTGAATAATTTTCGTAATCTTTAATCACAATACGAATATTTAATTTGTACTTTCGTGGTAGCATTAAAACTGCTTCTTTTATATCAGAAATCAATTTCTCGTTTAGTTTGTCAATCTTATCATTA
>JAEDMA010000177.1 GCA_016295005.1 Christensenellaceae bacterium | reverse complement strand
AATTTACTCAAAGTTAAACTTAAAGACGAAAATGTTTTTTTCCCCGTCGGCTCTACCGTGCAGACGAGGAACACCGTGCGCGATCAGGTGGGCGGTGCGTTTGTGAACAGTAAAAACGTAACTTGCGAAAATCTTACTATTCGTGCAATGCACGGGTTAGGGCTTATAGCGCAGGTGTGCGAAAACGTAACTTTCCGTTCGGTCGAAATTACTCCTGCCGACGGTCGCACTATAGCCAGCAACGCAGACTTTTTTCACATTTCTAACTGCGGCGGAAAAGTTACCATAGAAAACTGTGTTTGTTCCGACGGACATGACGATTTCGTGAACGTACACGGAACGCATTTAAGAATTGCCGAAACGTTCGATAACGGACTTATAGTCCGCTTTGTTGAGCTGCATAGTCGTGGATTCTGCCCCTATCGTACGGGAGACAGGGTAGATTTTATAGACAGTTCAACTCTTATTCCTTACGGCAGCGCGACCATAAAAGGCGTAGAGCAACTCAGCGATCTCGAGATCAGATTGACTTTTTCTGAAAGTATAAACGCACGCGCGGGCGACGCGGCAGAGAACGCAACTCTTACTCCGTCGGTTGTTATAAAGAACAACAAATTCGGACCTTCAACCGGGCGCGGAATACTTTGCACCACAAGAAAGAGCGTGCTTATAGAAAACAATCTGTTTTATAAAACTGGCGGTAACGTGCTTTGCATAGAAGATGACTGCAATTTTTGGTTCGAATCGGGCTATACGACCGATGTAAAATTCATAAATAACCGCATTATCGGTTGCGGATACGGCAGCCTTGGCGTGGGGAGCGTGCCGATTATTTCGGTTAATCCGCAAGTCCTGAAGGATGAAGACGGAATTTACGTTCACAAAAATATAGTGATAGAAAACAACTGTTTTGCCGATCTGCCGGACGGAGCATATGTCGTCGAAGTTAAAAATACCGAAAGGTTTGTTTTCAAAAACAACATCACCGATAAACCGATGGAGTTCAGAAGTAAATGTGTGAAAGAATTAGAAAAAAGCGGGCTATAAGTCGATTATTAAGCAGTTTGGTATGTTTTATAATGATTTTTTCGCTCTTTTTAGTGCCTGCGGGTTGTAATAAAAACAGCGATAACAATTCCGATATTTCGTCGAACGATTCGCCGAATATAAACGATTCTTCCGGCAAACAGCCCGATTCATCGGTAAATAATGAAGATTCGTCGGACGATAAAGACGGCGATAAAGACGAAAAAATAAAACTGAACGATAATCTTTATCTTGCTTTAAGCACTGATATTGACGACGAAAAAACCAGCGTTTTATATAATGCCGACGGCGGACCTTTCAGATGCGATTACGTTTATATTCCCGACGAAGATATCCGCGGAGAATATAACTCTGTGGGATTTACTCTTAATATAAAATACGGCGGCGGGTATTTATTTATTGCCGAAAGCGAAAGTACCGACGTTTCGAGCCTTTGGGGCGATTCTGCCGCGTACAGTCGCGTGACCGTTTTCGGCGGCGATTATTTCGGCAAGGTGGGATATTTTAACGATAAAGAGCCGTTTGGTTATGCAAATTCTTCGGTATTGAAGATAAAAGACGGCGATAAAGAAGTTCAGGGCGCGCCCGTCGACATGAGTGCCGGCAAGACATATGGTATAACTTACAGGCTGCAAAAAGGCAGTTCGTTGTCGTTTTTTTACACTCGCTCTGTGTATGACTTAAACGGCGGAGCATTCTGCTGGGGCGGCTGGAACAGCGGATATTGTTACGATTTTACAGACAGCGTTGAATTGACCGATTTTTATGCTTGCACAACGGAGGGCAAAATAATTATGGAAATTAAAGATACTTTTTCTGTTAACGGACACACGGCAACCGTGCTTATTCCCGAAAACTCTAACGGCGAATGGATATGGAAAACAGAGTTTTTTTATGCGTTCGACAAGGCGGAGCGAGACCTTTATAATCTCGGCTACGGTCGTGTTTATTATGAAATAAGCGATAAATACGGCAGCCCCGACGCGGTTGCTTTAATGAACGATTTTTACAACGAGTTTATAAATCGTTACCCCGATATGAACAAAAAA
>JAEDMA010000176.1 GCA_016295005.1 Christensenellaceae bacterium | reverse complement strand
ATTGTGCGTGGCAAAAAGGAACAAACGAAAACTTAAACGGACTACTTCGAGAGTTTTATCCGAAAGGAAGAAATCTTGAAAGAGTATCAGAAAAAACATTAAAAAAGAATCTGGCGTTAATTAACGCCAGACCTAAAAAAGTTCTACATTATCAAAAACCTGTAGATTTATTTAATTATTTTTTGTCAAAGTGTTGCACTTAGTTTGACAATTCATCCTATTTTATATAAATATACCAATATCGTATTGACATTTAATAAATTTTCGGGTATAATAATAAAAAATAGGAATAAAGAGTATATGAAAGAAAACGTTATCGGATACAGAATTAAATTATTGAGAGAAAAGGTAAAACTCTCGCAGGCAAAACTTGCTACGGCGCTTGGCGACGTTAAGCAACCCGTTCTCGCCCGTTACGAGCTTGGCTCTATTATGCCGTCCTATCCCGTTCTGATTAAAATTGCCGATTACTTTAACGTATCAACGGATTATCTTCTCGGCAGAACAGATAAGTCCGAAGGGAAACTTTACGGACAACCGAAAATAGAAAAGTCCGACCGTATGGAAGAGTTTATCGAAATGTGTTTCGACCCAAGCACCGACGCGCACGCAAAACTCAAAGAAACCTTAAAGAAAATGCTTGAAGAACAGCAAGGAGAACGCAAATGAAAGCAGTAATATACGCCCGATATTCTTCAGATAATCAGCGGGAAGCCTCCATCGAAGGTCAGCTTCGCGAGTGTTTAGAATACGCCGAAAAAAACGGCATAACGGTGATAGCGAATTATATCGACCGCGCGATGACGGCAACGTCGGATAACCGTCCCGACTTCCAGCGTATGATTAAAGACAGTTATAAGCGCTGTTTCGATATGGTTATCGTGTGGAAGTTAGACCGTTTTTCTCGCGACAGATACGACTCTGCCCATTACAAACATATTCTTAAAAAGAACGGCGTGAAAGTGGTTTCGGCGAAAGAAAATATCAGCGACGGTCCCGAAGGAATTATCTTGGAAAGTATGCTCGAAGGCATGGCGGAGTATTATTCGGCGGAACTTTCCGTGAAAGTAAAGCGCGGTTTGAAAGAGAACGCGTTAAAGGCGAAAGTCAACGGCGGACAAATTCCCTTCGGCTATTATATCGACGAAAATCAAAAACTTGCCGTCGATGAGACGCTTGCGCCGATTGTTTTGGAAGCGTTTACGATGTATGCCGACGGGTATCTGATTAAAGACATCGTTAAACGCTTTAACGAAAAAGGCGTCGTAACGAAGTACGGAAAGAAAATTTCGTATAATATGGTGCAGTACATGCTGACGAACCGCAAGTACATCGGCGAGTATCGGTATAACGACATTGTAATCCCCGACGCGGTGCCCGTCATAGTTAGTAAAGACTTGTTTGAACGAGTCAGACGGCGAATGGAAAAGAACGCCCGCGCGCCGGCAAGGCATAAAGCGGAAGACGATTATTTGTTAACGACGAAACTTTTTTGCGGCCGATGCGGCGCGATGATGGTAGGCGAGACGGGAACGGGAAGAAACGGGGTGCACCGCTATTATAAATGCGTGAATGCGAAAAAGCATACTTGCGGCAAGAAAGCGGTACAGAAATTGTGTATAGAAGAATTAGCCGTGCAAAAGGCTTTGGATATATTGCACGACGAAACTGTGGTAGAATATCTGACGGAGCGAATTTACGAATTGCAGTCAGACGAAAATCCGCGATTGCCGCGCTTGAAAGAGCAAATGGCGGAAGTGGAAAATAAGATACAAAATATCATAAAGGCGATTGAGCAAGGAATTATTTTCGATTCTACGAAAGAACGGCTGGCGGAGTTGGAGCGAGAGAAAAGCGAACTCGACCTGACGATTGTGCAGGAGCAAATCAAAAAGCCGTTTCTCACGAAAGAGCAAATTCGATTTGGAATTGAGAAATTCAAGCAGTTGGATATTTCAACGAAAGAAGGGAAACAGCGGCTGATAGACGGATTTATCAATGCGATATACCTTTACGATGATAAGATAACATTTACGTTTAACTACAAGGACGGCACGAAAACGGTATTTCTATCGGAAGTGAATTGTACGCCGTCCGGTTCGGATTTGAAATGCCTTGCGGCACCAAGTCTTAATAGGTTG
>JAEDMA010000175.1 GCA_016295005.1 Christensenellaceae bacterium | reverse complement strand
ACTACGCTTCGTTGCCTATTCCTATCATACCTTGAAACGTTGGTCGGCATAACCACCCTGTTTTCCGATAAATCGGACAATCTCACCTTGCTCATACTTTCACATCCTTTTGTTTATACTTTTTTTCAATATATTTTCTTTTTTCTTTCAACACGTTTTCATACGTCGGTTTGTTGATTTTTCCCGATTTGTACAGACTTTCAAGTAGCAAGAAAGCCACGTACTCTTCATCCATTATTTCGTTTGCTTGTTTTTGTTCCTTTTTCACTCCTATAATTATTTATTTTTGCTACGGGGTACAATGTTCTCTCCCCCTTATAGATACAATATTCTCTTTCCATAAATAGCATTTAATCCTCCACTTTTTATTTCCGCTACCATCATGCTACTTTTGTCCATTTCACAAAATATTACGGATTGTTTTTTTTGTATCACTTCTCATAGTTTTCCCCCTCTATTTGTTCGATAGTGTACTCGCGTTCCCTGAGTTTGAGCGATTATTTTAATAACGTTTACTTGCAGGTTATTTTTGCGACGTAATCGCACCAATAATAAGCCCTATCACGTTCATGATAACGTTTCCTACTATCAATATGCCCGCAAGTAAAACTCTGCCTGCTACTTCCAATAATTTTAATAATTTCATAACCTTAGCTCCTTATACGTAAACAATTTCGTTTAATATCTCTTCTTCAATTACCTGTTTCATCGCGTTGATTCTCTTCACGTCCTCCAAGTAATTCCCCGTACGGCAATACTTCTCGCTTTTAGAAAGCTTGTCCCACAAAACATCGTAAAGCGCTTCCGCGGCTTTATCTACGCCGTGCAGGTATTCGGGTAAATGCCCTGCTAAGCTCAACAATTTACCGAAATTATGCTCTTCGATATACCGTTTTGCAAGCGTTCCGTACTTGCCGTACACGTGCTTTTTCTCTTTTACGTTAGCATTATAAATTTTGATTTCTTCCACAGTCAAACCCTCTCCGCGGTTTGCTTTATCTAACACTTCACTAACTTTCATCACTGCACCTCCGTTTTTATACTGTTCGTATATATACGATACATTGTAGATACATTATACTCATTTGTTTTTGCTTAGTCAAGCTAAAATTATTTGTTTTTTGAAAAAAAGTATTTAATTTTTAAGATGTTTTCGGTGGTTTTATATTGCCATCATAATTAAAAGCACCGTTTGCGCGACGGCAAGCACGGGTGAAAGCCAAAACATAAACTTTCTAAAACCGCTTTCAAAACGGATTTCGTCTTTCGCTTTTTCAATTTCTATCTTCGCTTTATTAACCTCGTTTATCATCTTTCCGGCACTTTCGTTCACAGCGATTACGGCGTTATCCGCCATTTTATTGATACTTTGCTTCATCACCCTTACCGCTTCGTCAGTCGCCTTTGCCGTAGCTGTACTTACTTGGTGCTCTATTCCCGTTACCGTTTCCGATATCTTCCCCAGCGTTTGGTTCAGGTCCTTTGAGAACTTCTGGTTCTCTTCTTTCACTTCTTGCGACACATTCCAAACGGCGCTTCTCAGCTCGCTCACGAGCTTTTTGTTGCTCCATTCTAAGTTCTTCAGTTGCTGCGTCTGTTCCGCGAGTAGCACATTCTGACTCGAAATTAAGTTGTTGCATTGCTCGCGCGATACCGCTAATGCTTTCGACAACATACCTATTCGTGTTTCCGTTGCGAATCGCTCCACTTCTTCGCACAGTTCTATTGCCGCTGGATTGTGCGATATATCCACCGGTTCGTCCTCGATTACGGGCTGAGGACGCTCGCCCGTTATTTTGTTCAACAATTTGTTTTAATACCTCCATTTTTTTATAATTTGTTCCGAGCTTTTCCCCTCGGATGGGTTTTTGTTTTTCGGGATGCAGGTAAGAAAAATCCTTACCGTCTCTCGTGATTTTCACGCCGTAACATTTTTCAAGGTATTCCTTGAACTTGTCTAGCGTTCTTGATTTTTTCGTTGCTTCCGCAATTACTTCTCTAAGTTCTTCTTTCCAACTCGTACCGCCTTTTAGCATAATCTTCTTTTCAACTGCCGTTCTGCTGTTTTTACCACGTTTTCTAAAATCCGTCTCGCTAAACCCGTACTTCTTGCCAAGCCTATTCGCTTCGTCTTTCATGTTCACGT
>JAEDMA010000174.1 GCA_016295005.1 Christensenellaceae bacterium | reverse complement strand
GTTATTTCTTTCAACGTTTCTTCATTGCAATAAATAAGCCACTTATCGGCGTAAACGAACTTTTCTCCGCTATTATAAGCGTCCGTAAAAAATTTCGTCAGGAAAAACGCGTATCTGCCGACATGCATTACAGAATCGGGTATCGTAACGCTGTCAAGTTTTATATCGTTATAAAAACAAGCGTAACCGATATCACTTAATCCTTCCGGTAAAGCCAGCGCCGTTATCTCGGAACAATCGGAAAACGCGTATTCTCCCAAAACCGATAACGCCCCCTCATCGGAAAAAATTATATCCGTGAGCGCGGAACATTTACAAAAAGCATTTTTCCCTATTTCTTTTACACCGTCGCCGATTTTAACCGACGTAAGCGCTGTATTTGCCGTAAAAGCGTATTCTCCGACAGATTTTACATTGTCGGGGATTACGACGCTTTTAAGCGACGAACAATCGGAAAACGCAGAATTCCCTATAACGTTGACGTTCTCGGGTATTTCAACCGTTTCGAGCGAACGACAATACGCAAACACATAATCGCTGAGTTCGGTCAATCCCTTAGAAAGGTATACCGAAGAAAGCGATCTGCAGGACTGAAATGCGGAAACTCCGAGATACGTAACGGAATCCGACATTACGACGGAAGTGATTTTAGGACAATTATCAAAGGCGTTGTCGCCGATATAGGTAACGTTATCGCCGATTTCTATCGCTTTGACGCGCCCGCTTCCCTTAAATGCCGCGGCGGCGATACTCGTTACGGGTTTTCCTCTGTATTCCGCTTCAATAGATACCGTTTCGGACGCCGAACCGACTTTCGTTATTTCGTATTCGGTATTGTTTTTTACGAGAGTATAAATACATCCCGTCTCATAATCTTTATGAAAATTTAAAATTACGGACCACTCGGAGTCGGAATAATTTTTCCCGTCGCCCACTGCTTTTATCGAGATATCGTAATCGCCTTCCTCTAATTTGGAAAGAGAATACGACGCTTTGCGGGACGTATATTGTTTTTCTTCTCCCGTAGTTACGTTTTTCACGTTAACGGAATAATTCTTTGCGTTTTCGTCAAGCGTCCATGAAAGAGTATTGTTTTCGTCCATCATAATGCCGGTAGGCGCGGCAAGAGTTTGTTTTCCGCAAGCGGTAAACAAAAAGGATAAGACGGTTAAAAGCAATACAATGAATATTAAACCGATTTTTTTCACGTTCTTCTCCTTTTGTGGCCGATTGTTTCGCTATATACGGCGCAATTTGTTTTCCATAACCTAATTCCCATGTTTTTTCTCTCTGTATTCTTTTATGATTTCGTGCGGCCACTTAAACTTGAACTTACGGATCGCAATATCGCAAAGGAACAAAACGATCGCTAATATCATAAACAATATTTTCGGATCGTAAATTCTTACGAACTCCGTCACGAAACTATTGAAAATTTCTTCGGGATCATCAAGGTCTTTAACGACTTCTCCGTTTCCTTTTTCCGACCATATTTTGAATTTATCGGCAAGAGCGTTTTGATCGTTGCCGAAGGTAAAGTCGTACTCTTTCGAATAAGAGAAACTCTTATAAAACTCTTTAACAGCCAGTATTTCTCCGTTTGACGAACATTTTTCGATTATAACTTTATATACGCCTTGCGACTTCAATACAAAATCGCATCTGCTGTAATTGTTTTCCGCGGCGAACGGGGCAGAAACGAATTCGTTTTTCTTATCACCGACCGATAAGGAATTGAGTGACAGTTCGGGTTGTCCGTTTTCCGACAACTTTATCAGACGACCTTTTATATATTCGCCCTCTTCAAGATTCGTATAAACGTCTAATCTGTTTGTGTAGTTCTGCTCGGTAAGCACGGCGTTTATTTCGCTCGGTCTTATATCTTCAACAGGCATAAGATTTTCCACAACGTTACGGATAAATCTTTTACCGCCGTCGTCGGACATAAAGTCGCCCGACCAGTTACCGCTTAAATCGCACATAAAACTTCCTACGGACCCTTTGCCGAATTTCCATTGCGCGTAAACGGGAACGTTATAGTCGCCGACTAATATCAGGTCTGCGCCTTTTTTGAGTTTTACACCATAGAATCCGTCGAGCGACGCCTTCATTTTTAAGCCGCCTTCTTCGTTTCCGTAATCGACACCGTT
>JAEDMA010000052.1 GCA_016295005.1 Christensenellaceae bacterium | reverse complement strand
AGTTTTGCTTGAAAATGCGCTTCGCGCGCTTTCAGACAAAACTTTCGATATTATAGTTTTATTTTCTCTCTATATGAATATTATGCACACGGAATTTTTTAAGCCATACGGTTTCTTTGTCGAAAAAAGAATATTCCGAACCGCAATCGAGGCAATGCATTTCTCCTTTCTTTTCTTCTACGGCGTTACTTCCGCAAACAAGGCAAAGTTTATCGTATACGTTTGGTTCTACCTTTACGATAAAAAATATCGAGCGGAGAAGAGTTTCTAAATCTCTGAGAGATGAACTGCTGTCCGGTTGAACGCGCAAAGTTTCGTCGGAATAAGAAGTAGGGGCAAAACTTACCACGTACTGCGTATCGGGGGCGGGGTCGTCTAAAAAAACCATGAACCCGAAAGAAATCGTCTTCTTTTCGTTTGTTACCTTGCATGTCAGAGCAAAGGACATTTTTTTCTCTGAAGCGTCGACTTTCACAATGAAATACTCGTTTTCAAAGGTCGCGCCGCGCTCGGAAAATTCGTTATACGCGTAACGGAAATCGCTGTCTTTTTTTAATGCGAAACCGAGTTTCGTTAATGACTTCGCCGTATACAGAAAGACAAACGCGGAATAAGCGGCGCGTAACCCCTCGTCTTTCAACTCGCCCATTTTAACATCTTTTTCGTTAAGGAACAGCCACAATTTAAGACAAGCGAAATAGTCGGCGTTGTGAACGAGAAGGTTTGTCGGTTCCGGTTCTCGGTCGGTAAACGGGGGAAGCCTGTTCATTATTTTATAAAAGCCGCTGCTTTTTAATTGCGTAAGCTTTGCTTTAAGATAGAATATTTTTTTGAAATCGACGAAACAGCGTTCGTCGCTCTCCTTAAATATATCCGGATCGAGAAGCCGCAACAAGTCGATTTTGTTTATTTTACCGACGTTTGCATGCGCTTCGTAAAGGCTTTTTACTCCGCCGCGCATTTCCGTCATAGGTTTTGCAAGAAAAATCATCAACCTGTCGATAAGCGCTTTAACAAACCTGTTTTCGTACGTATTATACTCGTCTTCCTGTGTTTTTGCGTAAGCGAATTCGGGGCGCATGGTTTTGCCTTTACGCTTCCATAATCTGGAATCGGCAACAGTCCTTTTTACGCCCTCGGGCGTCATTGCGGTTACTTTTTCGGCGCGAATCGTATCGTATTCGCCTTTTAATATAATATACGGACTCATAACAACGTTGATAAGGCTTCCCATCGACGCCGTTATTTTATCTATAATCGAGGAATAGTCCTGTTTCGCAGGCACGGGAAAACAAAACTTGAATTTCCCGGCGCTTTCCGCTTCCAGAATTCCGGACACGCTCCTCGATTCGTTTTTCTCAAGTTGCTCGTGAAAACTTTCCAACGCAGAGAGAGTCATCAGAGCAGTTTCCTTTTAAGTTTAGCGATTGCTTCAAGCGTTTCGGAGAAGTCGTCCGCTCCGTATAATTCGATTACCAACTCTTCGAGTTTCGTTAGTCCTGCTTTAAGACCGTCGTCGAATCTGCCTTCTAATTTCCTGAGAATTTTACGGGAGAACATAATGTCGATAGCCTTTGCGGAAGTTCCGCCGCAAGCGACGAATACCGGCACAAACGCCCGTATCTGGTTCATTATTCGGTTACCGAAGTTTATTTCGAACTTATCGAGCATAAACTCGCTGAGCGTTTTGAACTTCGCATAGTCCTCACGGGAAAGATTATAATCGGAAGTTCCGACTGCTTCCATGAAAAGATCGATCAGTTCGTTGGCGCCGAGGTGTATGGACTTAACCTCGGGCGTGACGCCCGCCGCTTCGTTTCTGCGGGAGAAGTCTATTATGACCGCGCGGTCATACACTTTGTCGGTTATCGTAAAGGTTGAATCGTCTTTATTTGCCGTGCCGATAAACCACGTGTTGCTCGGAATCTTTACCGAACAACCGTCCACGAGCGCAGCCGGCAGTTTGCCTTTTGTGGAAACGGGCATAAGTTCTATCTTCCAGACCTCCGTGTCGAGTTCGAGCACGGAAAGGAAATCGGCAAAATAATATTCCACCCTCGAAAGGTTCATTTCGTCAAGAACCATAAGATTTATGTCGTCCGTACGATAAGACGCGGAATATAAAGCGCGCAAAAAGGGCGTTTCCTTGAATTTTGCGGTAAAGTCGTTATAATAACCTAAGATATCGCTTCTGTCTTTCCAGGAAGCCTGCACCGGCGTAAAGCATGCCGAGCAACCTACGTATTCCGCAAAGTATTTGGGAAGCGAGGTTTTGCCGGTTCCCGAAAGCCCTTCGAGAATTAAAAAATGTGAACAAGCCATACCCGCAACGAACGAACGTATCGTCTCCGGGGTATAATACATATGCCGACTTTCAAGGTAAGTGTTGAATCCGTCGCAAATCTGTTTTAACGACAGGTTTGAATAAGGTTGCGGACGATAAGGTTTTTCTTCGAACTGCTTATCTATCGCAAGAAGATCCGGAAACACTTCTCCTGGAGAAAGTTCCGTTTTTTCTAATCCTTCCTGAGCAAACTGAGAAGTTACCGCTATCTTTTTTCTGCGTTCCTTTGCCGTTTTCGGCGGCTTCGGGTGTGTTTTACGGTATTCTATTCTCGCTTTGATAAGTTTAACGAGTTTGCGTCCGCCGTAGGGGATAAGAAACCCGAACGCCGCGCCGCCTATAAATATCGCGAGAGCGGTAAAAAAGTTTACCGCATCCGGTTTCGAGGACGGCAGAAACGAAGGCGCGGCGAAAACGAGAACGAGGAACAACACGGCGACTATACAGGGCGAAAACGTAAGAAATCTTTTAAGAACCGTACGCTTTACGTCTTTGCCGTTCAATGAACCCGTAAAGTAAAGCACGCAAACAAGAACGAGGCATTGAAGAACAGCGAATTCCGTAAGATAAAAGATATTCATCCAACTTTCGCCGGAAACGGTAAAAACTTTTATTCCGTGAAAGAAATAAAGTACGACGTAAGCAACCGCCAGTATAAAAAGCCCTTGTAATATAAGTTCTTTAAGAAGAAATTCGGTAAGTGGTCTTCTCTCTTTTTTCATTTGGTATTCTCCTGATAGAAAAAGGTAAATTTTTATATTCTGTTTTTATTTTGTCACGTTTCAATGTTAAAAGGCAAGCGGAAAGGCGCAAGAGCGAAACGTTTGTAAACTAAGTAATGTTATAATATCATAAGGACAAAATTTTGGCAACAAACTTCTCGCCGCTAAGGCATGGAAATTTTAAAAAATTTTTCCGCGCGCTCTTTTATATAAATGTTGTATTCTGTTTTACGATTAAGTCGGCGAAACAAAGAAAGATTTTAAGATATAAACTTTTTTTTGCGTACGACTTTTTTTAAAAACAAAGGTTGAATAATTTTTCAAGTTATGATATAATCATAAAAATTTAAGGAAAAAGTCTTTTGTTCGGGCTATATCGCAGGGGATGTTACCGCAATAAAAAGCCCGAATAATTTTAAAATAAAGATTTTTCGTCGGTCGGACGATTTTTGAGAATAAAAAAAGGAGAAAGTTTATGAACAAGGAAAAAAGACGGAACAGAATAATAACCCTTATGATTATTATGGTGTTGGCTTTAACGGCGGGTTTTGCCGCGTGCGGCGAGGAATCGGGTAAAATCGAACTGCAAACGCCTACGAACATTCGTATGGACGGAACGTTGCTTACCTGGGATAAGGTAGAAAACGCCGACTATTATATGGTATCCGTTGACGGAGTGGAAAAACTTACGTCTAAAAACAGGTATGATTTATCTATATTATCTTTACCCGATTCTTACGGGGTACAGGTAATGGCGTTAGGGGACGGGGAAAAATATGAGGATTCGGGTTGGTCTAAGGTAAAAGAGTACTTAGTGGAAGGTCCGGAATTTACCTTTAACGAGCAGATGAACGGGTATATAGTAACGGGTATCGGCACGATAACTTCCGACGAAATCGACGTTCCCGAAACGTACAAAGGGCTACCCGTTTACGGGATAGGGTACAGAGCCTTTGAAAACAACGGGAAAATAACGAAAGTGACTTTACCGTTTTATTTGCACGTTATATCAACGTACGCTTTTTCGGGGTGCAAGTCGCTTAAAACGGTTGAAATATCTCATAGCGGAAAGTTAAGATATATATCAGGATATGCCTTTGCGGGTTGCACGGCGCTCGAATCCATTGAATTGCCGTATGGTTTAGCGGAAATTTACAGTGGAGCGTTTGCAAGCAGCGGATTAAAGGCTTTTAATCCGCCGGACTCTGTTACGCGATTAGGTTCCGATGTGGTGAGTAACTGTGTGAATCTGGAGTCGTACAGAATTTCATGCAACTTGGCAAGGGCGCCTTTAAGAATGTTTCATAATACTCCGAAACTCAAAACCGTAACCATTCCCGGCAATTTTGTTAATATATCATCTTATATGTTCGTAGGGTCGAGTATCGAATACATAAAATTTCCGAAAAGTATCCAACGCATATATCCAAGCGCTTTTGAAAACACAAAAATCCGTTCCGTGGAGTTTGAAGAAGGCAGCGCGTTAACCGAAATCAAGGAGAGCGCATTTAAGGGTTGCAGTGATTTAGAATCTTTCGTTATCCCTGCTAACGTAAAGACTATAAGAAAAAACGCGTTCAGAGGGTGCAGTAAATTAAAATCTCTCGTTATACCTTCTAAAGTTTCGACTATAGAGGAAGACGCTTTTTCCGACTGCGCTAACTTAAAAAACGTGACGTTTGAAAATGGTTCTAACCTATGGTATTTATATAGAAGTTTCGCTAACACCCCGATAACCGAATTAACTATACCTAAGTTGACCTCAATAGGAGCAGGGGCGTTTGAGGGGTATTCTACGCTTAAAACTATACGGTTTGAAAACGACAGCAGACTAACGGGTTTATATAATCGGGAATTTTTTAACTGCATTAATTTAACGACGGTAGATTTCGGGGAGAACAGTAAGTTGAGTTGTATAGGCGTATCTACGTTTGAAAATTGCAGTAACCTTACAGAAATAAAATTACCTTCAACCGTTTTGATTATATTTGAAAAAGCATTTGCGGGTTGTACTGCGATGAATTCTATAATAATACCTAAAGGGGTAAAGAAAATGGGCGAAGGCGTTTTTTCCGGCTGGGGAAAGAATCAGACGATATATATAGAAAATCTGACAGAAAAACCTTCTGATTGGAGCGATAATTGGCTTGACGGGTGCAATGCAAATATCGTCTGGGGGTATCAGCCGACATAGGGGAAAAAGGTTACAGATAACAGCGGAGATTTTATCCCCGACAAAATTTTTTAAAATTCGGGGTTGAAAAACGGTGCGTTTAACGCTTTTAATAATAGAAAAAGGAGAAGGTTTATGAACAAGGAAAAAAGACGGAACAGAATAATAACCCTTATAATGCTTATGGCGTTGGCGTTGACGGCGGGTTTTGCCGCGTGCGGCGGAGAATCGGGGCAAAAATTGCAGGCGCCTACAAATTTACAGATAAGCGGAAAGACGCTTACCTGGGATAAAGTGGAAAATTCGGTCGGATATTTAGTAAATATTGACGGAAAAGAAAAAACCACGCCTAAAAACACGTACGACTTATCTTCGTTTACGGTAGCGGGTAAGTACGAGATAAAAGTTATTGCTTTAGGCGACGGAAAAAAGTATTGGGATTCCGTTTGGTCGGAAGTTAAAGAGTACGCGGTTGAAAATCTTGAATACTCTCTGAGCGACAAAGGAACCGTTTATACGGTAAAGGGTATCGGCACGGTGACTTCTAAGGAAATCGACGTTCCCGCTACTTTTAACGGGTTACCTGTCGTAGAAATAGGAATAAAAGCGTTTGAAAACAACGTTAATATAACCAAAGTGACTTTGCCCGAAACCTTATCCACTATAAATAATCTGGCTTTTACAGGGTGTACGGCGCTCGAATCTATCGATTTGCCCGATGGTTTACAGTATATCGGAATGAGAGCGTTTTCCGGTACCGCCTTAAAAACTCTCAGTATACCGGATTCCGTCTATAATGTGTCAGGTAGTATAGTAGATAATTGTGTAAATCTGGAATATATTAAATTACCAAACGGTATAAATGATATTTATTCAAGATTTTTTTACAATACCCCGAAACTTAAATCGGTTACTTTACCCGAATCTGTGAGTTTCATAGGGCCAGAAGCATTCGTCGGGTCGAGTATAGAATCTATAAAGATTCCGAAAAACGTTTGGGGTATATACGAAAGCGCTTTTGAAAACACAAAAATACGCTCCGTAGAATTTGAAAAAGGGAGCGTGTTAGAAAGTATCTATGAGAAGGCTTTTAAGGGGTGCAGTAATATAAAATCTATCGTTATTCCCGCGACGGTAAATGTCATGGGCGAAAGCGTCTTTTACGGCTGGGGAAAGGATCAGACGATATATATAGAAACTTTGATCGAGAAACCTTTCGGGTGGAGCGAAAAGTGGTCTGACGGGTGCAACGCGAAAGTGGTCTGGGGGTATAAATCCGTTTAAGAGAGTATAACGGTTAAAAAAATTGTAAGGAAATAATGCCGCGCGAAGTTAAAAATCGGGCGGCATTTTTATAATAGGAAAAATATTGTATACTTTTTTTTCGTTTATAAAAACTTTTGTACAAAATTAATTCCCGCTATTGACAAAATTTTCCAAAAATGTTATAATTTCGATTGTTTATGCGGGTAGCGTGTCTGAAATATCCGCTCTATATTCATCTTTTCAGGAAAAAGTTTTAAATGGTTCATACAAAAAAAGAATCGATATTAAGCTCTAAGCTATTTTATAAAAACGATGTCGTCAGGAAAGATTTTGTTTTGTCGAACATCTCGAATCTCGTGTATTTTCCTGTGGTTGCCATAATCGGAATGGTTATCAGATTATCTATTTATCTGATTATCGGTTGGTGGACCATCGGGGTTTTATACGTTTATATAATCGGTATCGGCGGGTTAGCCTCGGTTTTTTTCGGAGCGCTGACAATAAAAAAGATCGGATATTGCAGAAAAACCGATATTTGTACAAAAATACTACTCGAGGTATTTTTTCTTTCGCTTTTTTTCCCGTGCTTATACGTTAACAAGTTCGTTCAGACGCAAATGTACGACGTTTTGTTATGCGTATGCTGTATTTTAGTGTACAATTTGTTTTATCTTTATCCCGAAGAAGTTTTAGGGCACAGTCTCTCAACCGTTTGCATTTCCGTTTTATGCGGAGTTATCGTGAAAGAAAGCAAAGTAATTTTTTTTACGAACACTTCAAACCTACTGATTTCTTCCTTTTTCGGTGCCTTTATAGGATATCGTCGCATTATGGACAGGGTCGGCAAAATAAGAGGAGAAATAAACAGGGAAAACAAGTACAGAGAAAACGTTAAAAATATCCTGGCGTCCGGTCAGATGCGACCGCATTTTATTTTTAACTCCCTCGCAACGATAAGAGTTTTATGCGCCGAAGATTCCGCTAAGGCTCAGGATGCCATAGACGATTTTATGGAATATTTAAGAGGCAATATCGACACTTTATCGTTATCTAATCTATCGAGCATGCCCTTCGATAAAGTCCTTCAGACGGTAAAACACTACGTTAATCTCGAAAAAATAAGGTACGGCGATAAATTAAACGTTATTTACGATATAAAGGAAGAAAATTTCTTTATGCCCGCGCTTTGCCTTCAACCTATCGTCGAAAACGCAATTAAACACGGATTGGGCGACAAAGAGGGCGGAGGCACCGTTACGGTGTCGACATTTAAAAAAGACGACCTCATTTATCTCGTCGTTAAAGACGACGGAATCGGCTTCGAACAAGAATCCGGCAATTACATCGAGGGCGAAGGGCATATCGGTATCGCTAATTCGAGATATCTGTTAAAACAATATTGTAACGCGAATATGAACATAAAAAGCGAAAAAGGACAGGGAACAAGCGTAATAATAGAATTCCCACAGGCGTAAAAAATGATAGTATTGGCAGTTGACGACGAAAAGTATTTATTACAATCCATTATAACCGAAATTCAAACGGCTATCCCCGATTCTACCGTTTACGCTTTTTCGGAAAATCGCGAGGCGGTTGATTTTATCAATAAACTTATCAACGAAAAACAAACGTTGGATTTCGCTTTCCTCGACGTTCGGCTCGGCGGTTGCACGGGGTTCGATCTGGCAGAAAAAATTCAGTCGGCGTTTCCGTCCGTCAGAATAATATTCTGCACTTCTTACAGAGAATACGCTTTCGACGCGTATGCGATTCACGCGGAAGGGTATCTGTTAAAACCCGTAAAAGCAGAAAATATAATCGATTTACTGAAACGCTCCGGCTCGGAGGATAAGTCGGTTAACAAAAGAAGAGTCAGAATTCAGACTTTCGGCAATTTCGACGTGTTCGTGGACGGAAAACTCGTTTTGTTCAACAAGGGTAAAGCAAAAGAACTCCTCGCTTACCTTGTTGACAGAAAAGGCGCCGGCGTTACCGCCGCGGAAATGAGCGCCGTTTTATGGGACGGGTGCGAAAACGGAATCAATCTTAACAACAACCTGCAACATACCAAAAAGGATTTGAAAAACATTCTCAATTCTTACGGCATTGGCGATATCGTCATTTTCGGCTGGAACTGCCTCGCGTTAGACGTTTCTAAAGTCGAGTGCGATTTTTACAGATTCCTTGCTTCGGATATGAGCGCGATCGATTCGTTTATGGGCGAGTATATGAAAAACTACGACTGGGCAGAATTCACCGCCGCGGAACTGTTCGACAGAAAGAAAGTTTTTTTAAGCAAAATTAATTAATTTTTCATTATTCGTTACGCTTTCTCACACTTTCTCGTTATGTTTTTTTAATTCCCGGCGTGATATAATTAAATCATAGAATAAGGAAAGGGGGATAGTAATACGGTAGTCGTTCACGAATCGGCGTAAACCCCCTTTCGCGAAAAACGCCGCATTTTACTAAAAAACAATGAGTAATTATAATTTCGGCGAATCCGACGAAGAAAAAAGTAGTTTTACGGAAAAGGACCCGGAGTCCTTTGCAATCGACAGGAAAATTAACCTGATGTTTGCAATGGTGGGAATTCCTTTTCAGAACAAGGGCTGCAGTTATTTAAGAGAAGCCATTAAACTTACTTATAAAAAGCCGACGGTTTTAAATTCCGTTATGAAAGAATTATACCCTGCCGTCGCGCGGATTTTCAATACCGCCGCAACCCTTGTCGAAAGGGGCATACGATACGAAATAGGCGTCGCGTGCCGCAGCGGTAAAATGCTGAATCTGAATAAAATGTTTAACTTCGCTATCGCGGATAAGCATTATAAACCTTCCAACTCCGAATTTATCGCTCTCTTTTGCGAGAAACTCAATATGGACAGTTTATTACAGGGAAACCATAATGCGGAGTTTATGAAAATTTACGATTAAAATCGGCGATTTTCGAAAAAAGCAAATTGATTAAAAAAGGCTAACGTGTTTTTCGTTAGTCTTTTGGTTTGTTTAGTTGCGTTTTAGCAAAATAATAACCACCGCCTGGAGCGGTGGGGTTAAAATTCTTCAGATAAAAGTAATTCTGATATGATTTTATGTATAGTTACGGTAAAGCCGCAAAACGGCGAAAGGGAAAAAGCGGTAAAGCCGCAAAACGGAAAAGAGAAAAAGAGGTAAATCCGCAAAACGGCGAAAGGGGCAAAGCGGGGGAGCCGAGTGGAAAACCGCAAAGAGGAAAAGCAGGGCGGGGA
>JAEDMA010000173.1 GCA_016295005.1 Christensenellaceae bacterium | reverse complement strand
GACGGGCAATCCCGACGGGCAAAGTCCTCGCCCGAAAGGGCGAGTATCTGGTCAGGAGTAATAGGTTAGCACCGCTTCTGTAGCGGTATTCTCTTTCAATCGACGGAAGAGTGTTTGTCGTTGACAAAAGTTCCGGTTTGCGTTACAATATGCGCATATCATAATGTATGAAAGCGGCGGGTATGAAAACAGATAATAAAAAAGAAGCAAAAATAAGAGTTTATATTTCGTTCGACGGCGTGGCGGATAAAGTCTTTATGCCCGAAGCAAGGAGAAAGGAGATTGATTCCGTAACGGACGAAAAGTTAGCCGAAAGCAAGATTAAAACGTGGAATCTGCTTAATTTTGCCGTGTCGCACGGGCTGAACAAGAACCCTTGCAACGTTAAGTTTACCAAAAACGAATATGGCAAATGGGAAGCAAACGGTTTTTATTTTTCTCTTTCGCATACTGTCGGCGCCGTCGCCGTTGCGGTATCCGATATTCCTTGCGGCGTAGACGTGGAAAAGATATCGTCTTTTAAACAAAAATGCGAAAACGAAAAATACGCGCTTTCGCTTGCGGAAAGGATAGGCGAAAAATACGTCGATAGCAACGATTTGTTAAAAAAATGGACGGGAAAAGAAAGCGTTTATAAAGCGGAGGGGAAAGGTTGGTTTTCTCCGTGTAAAGAGAAAATTGATGATAAAAACGTTTATTACGCCGAAGTCGGGGATTATCTCGTGGCGGCGGCGGGTAGAGGTTCGGGTTTTTCGGTAGAGGGATATCTTGTGATTAAAGGAAAAGCGAAGAAACTCGAAACAAAATCTGACGAATAAACGAGCGATAAAAATATTTAAAGCCCCGCGGCGAAAAATCGCCGCGGGGCTTTGAATTTACAAAGAAGAAAGTATGTTTTATCGTATCTTATAAAAAGCGATTATTCGAACAATTTTTCGATAACGCTTACCGCTTCACTTATTTCTATATCGGACGTGTTTATGCAAATGTCGTAATTTAGTTTGTCTCCCCACTTTTTGCCGGTGTAAAAAGAATAATATCTTGCGCGGTTTTTATCGATATTTTTTATCTGCCTTTTAAGTTTTTTTACGTTTACGGATTCAGGTTCGTCAACTTTTTTAAGACAACGCTCTATTTTGCTTTTTTCGTCCGCATAGATAAAAATTTTGAAAGGATTTAAGTCTTCTAAAATGTAGTCGGCGCATCTGCCTACTATAACGCAATCGGATTTTTTAGCCATTTCGGTAATAACGTTGGTTTGTTCTCTGAATATGGACTGAACGTTATAAAGATGATTGTTGCCGTAATAAGCGAACGCGTTCCCTGTGGTTATCGGGAAAAGCGAATGGGGGGTCTGTTCGACTATTTGTTTTACATACGTTTCCGAAAGCGACGTTTTTTTCGCTATTTCGGTGATTATTTCTTTATCGTAATACTCGTAACCGAGTTTTTCCGCCAAAAGTCTGCCAAACTCTCTTCCGCCGCTGCCGAATTCTCTTCCTATAGTAATTACATTGTTCATTATAAAGCCTCCTTTACGGGTTAAACGTTAGTGTAATTCTTATAATAATTGTACTATGGAAAATGCCGTTTGTCAATACGGAAATTCAAAGGAAATCGTTAAAATAACATGTAAAAGGTTGCATAAAGAAGTTAAATGTGTTAAAATTAAAGAAAAAAGGCGAGTAGAATGTTTGATAATCTCATTCGCGCCGTGAAAAATGCCGGCGATAAACTTAAAACGGATAAATTTAACATTATGTCAAAGGGCGGTTACGAAAATATAGTTACTTCCGCCGACATTTGGGTTCAGGAATATCTTTACGACGAAATAAAGAAAGATTTTCCCGCCGCGGGCTTTATCTGCGAAGAAGAGCATTTGCAAAAGGATAATTCGGATGGGTACACTTTTATTATCGATCCCGTTGACGGTACGCAGAATTTCGCAAGGGGAATAACCGAGTTTTGCGTTTCGGTAGGCGTGAAATATAAAGACGAAATAGTTTTCGGCGTCGTGTATATTCCGCTTAAAAACGAACTTTATACCGCCGAAAAAGGAAAAGGGGCGTATCTTAACGGCGAAAGAATCAGAACTTCCGATCGCCCGTTCGGAAACGCGCTGTTCTGCGCGGCGATGTCCGTTTACAAAAAGCAATACGCCGACGTTT